>JAAKFL010000006.1 GCA_011065065.1 Chlamydiota bacterium
GCATATAAATCACCACAGAGGTCGCAGAGAACTCAGAGAGAATCTCATTATTTCTTTCTCTGTGTTCTCTGCGACCTCTGTGGTGAAATTATATTTTATCAACAAATTTTCCAGCGGGAATTGTTGATATTTACCAAAACATCTGAAACTAAAAAACGTTTACATATAGTCTTTCATATGAGGAGGCGCCATGCGGGTGAACATCTTTTTCTGCCACTCATCCTTTACCTGAGAAAAGTAATAGACCATAAAGACAAGGCCCAAGGAAAAATTAAACACAGACACGATCAATCCCAGTGTCACCACTGTTCCTCCCCGCGTCCACCCCCAATACATCTTAGTTCCCCGTTTAAAAATAGGAAAATAATTGAATGTCAGCAATGTCACAATCCCCAAAGTGATGGTGCAAATTAACGATCCCACAGTCCAAAAAAAGGCGAGAATTGAAACCAGGCCACATCCCAACCTCAGTTTCCAAGTCACCTCTTTAATTGGTGGTTGCTTAAATTTCGGAAACCTTTTTTCCTCTGACTCAAAAGTCTCCCCTTCATCAATAATGATGAACTCAGGCAACTTTCTTGGCTCTTGCTCTTCTTGATCGTTTGGATGTTTAGGACTTGTCATCTTCTTCTCTTAATTTTATTGATCCCGTTCAGAGCAGCAATACGGTAACCCTCTGCATAGGTGGGATAATTGAATACTTGGTCAATAAAGTAATCAACGTGAGCCTTAAAGCCCATGGCCAATTGACCAATGTGGATCACCTCGGTAGCCCCCCTCCCAATCACATGGACCCCTAATAACTCAAGAGTCTCGGAGTGGAATAGGATCTTAAACATTCCTACATTACTTCCGGCAATGTGACTGCGAGCAATTTCATAATAGTAAGCTCGTCCCACTTCATAGTGGAATCCCATATCGATCAAATCTTGCTCAGTATATCCGCAGCAAGAAATTGTTGGAATAGTATAAATACCCACCGGATAAAATGTGGGAAAATGGTGCGTCTCAATTCCACACGCATGACGAGCCGCTAATCGCCCTTGCTCCATACTCGTCGAAGCCAAACAAGGCCCGCCCACAACATCTCCCACGGCATAAATATGAGAGACTTTTGTTTGGAACAACGCGTTCACAGGGATATAACCTCTTGGACTTATGGCTAACCCTGCATTTTCAATGCTTAAGTTCTCGATATTTGCAAGACGGCCTAAAGCAAAAAGGAGAGTATCCGCTTCTAACGACGTTCCATCTTCAAAACGAACATGAGCGCGGTCGTTGACCCGCTTAATTTCCGCAGGAATTTTTTTTCCTTTAAATCTGAGCCCTAAATTTGTCAAAGCCGTTTGCAGATGAATCCCGATTTCGTGGTCGAGAAGAGGAAGCATATGATCTTTTTTATCGATCACCGTCACCTCAGTGCCGAGAGCGGAAAAGAAGCTCGCATACTCAGACCCGATGATTCCACCCCCAAGAACCAACATTGATTGAGGAACTTTATCAATGGAAAGTAATCGGGTTGAATCGAGAATCACATGATCATCAAATTCTAGGTCCGGAGGATTCCGCGGTTTCGAACCAGTAGCAATGATAAATTTATCAGCATAAATTTGATAGCAAAGCCGACCATCTTCACCGGTCACAATTACCATATTTTTATTCTCAAATCGAGCTGAACCAATGATAAACCGGATGTCGTTCTTTCGGAACTGACGTGTGATGATTTTCCCTTGTTCTTCGATCACGCTATTTAAACGGAAGTTAAGATCATTAATGGTCACTTCCTTCATGGGGAAGTCCTTACCATAAATCACTCGCTGATGAAATCCGGTAAGATCCACGATCGCTTCGCGTAGAGTTTTTGAAGGGATCGTCCCAGAATAAAGACAAGCTCCGCCAGGTTTACCGTCTTTCTCAACGACAACCACCTTCTTGCCAAGCTTGGCAGCTTGAATCGCTGCTTTTTGCCCTGCTGGCCCTGATCCTATGATGACTACATCGACCTGAAGCTCTTCCATTCCAATCCTCTCCTAGTCTCATTATCTCAAAAAATGACCATAGCGTCAAAACAAAATAACTAATTCGGTGTCAGGGAGAAGCAAATCTTGAGCTCTAACCCCACTAGATTCGTTCTCAACCTTACAAATTCAAATTATTCTTAAATTACATTATAATAGGTATAGAGGGAAAATATCATGGCTAAGATTGATTTTCATAAAGTTGAGCGCTATTTTGACTCCGGTATGGCCGAAATGGAGATCGAACAACTTCTCTATCTCGCCGAAATCGCCAGCACCCTTGGAATAGTTCAAGAGGAAGAATCGCCGAAACAACGTAAATCCCCAGAACAAATCAAACACGAACGGGCCATGTTACTCATCAATACTAAACGGGAAATCAAGTTCATGGCCTCTGTCCGCCGTGATCTGATAAATGAGTTGGGAATCGACCGCGCCATGGCAAAAAAGCTTTTTGAAGATCCCAGTAATGTCGGAGATAAAGAGGCAGAGGAAATTCAAAAAATCCGCGATAAAGTAAGAAGCTTTCGAGACGAAATCCGAAAAAGCTTAATGGACGCGGAAGTCGAAGAAACCATTGATCAAAAGATCAAAGAATCAAAATATAAACGCTTTAACATCCGAGATCATTGGCTTCCCTTAGAGTAAACCTAGTACCCGATCAATTTAGTATTGACAATTTGGGCTGCGTCAAAGCCCAAATTGTCAATACTAAATTGATCGGGTAATATGGTGTTGATTTAAAAAATAACCTCTGTGTTCCTCTGTGCTCTTCTCTGTGTATCTCTGTGAAAAAAAAATTAGAGAACTGTTGAGCAAGTCAAGTGATCTACTCACTAGCGTAGTCCAATTTCTTTCAAGATACGTTTCTTATAGTCTTTGGTTTTTTCTACCTTTCCAGGATACTTCCAATCCTCAGAATGCCTCTCAACCGACATAGCAATCTTCTTTCGAAGTTCGCGGTCTATCGCATAATTGACTGCCGCAAGGCTAACCGCAGGATCATTTTGTGTACGAAAAACTGCTTTCGAAGGGTAACAGTCATTCACGTAGTTGGTAAACTTTTCAATGATTTCCAAAGGTGTATCTGAGTCTCTAATTTTGAGATCCTCAATAATCGCCTTCTGCAATCGAGACCTTGCCTTTTTTTGACTTCGATTCAATTTTGGTGTTTTCCCATAATTGGGAATCACTCCTCTTTCTTTCATTTCAATCACATAATCAGTTGAAAGAATGAGCTTAAGAGCTTCATCTTCACCAATCTTGGGCGTCGTATCAATTTTATCAATAAATTTATTCAGTGAAGAATATAAAAATGAAAAAGTACCCGCTGAAGCCCCAATCAAGAAACCTCCTATCACAATCCCAATTCCTCCTGTAAGAATGGTAATCCCATAACCCGCAGCTAAGACCACACCTGCTCCCGCACCTGAAGCTGCAAGAGCTACCGCACGCGCAACCCTTTTACGAGTTGTCTTTGCGGTTACGACTTCCTTTGTCCACTTCTTGACCTCTTTCCAATTGAAACGAATAGAAGCCTTTAACTTTGGCTTTTTACCCTTTCTCTTAGACTTCAATGCCTCTTCGTAAGCCTCAGAGAGAAATTCTTTATGGGCCATTTTTTTGTAATTTTTACTGCTTTCGACTCCCAATCTCACCTGCTTATTGAATAATGGAGCTCCACGTCTTCGCAAATCAGCCAGGGATTTTTCAAAAGTAGTAAGTCCAGACCCTCTTTGCAAATCAATCGTCTCATTTAAAAAAGTTAAACCTTGGTCGTCCAAAAAGGTTTTCGCATTGACATCTCCTTTTTTACTCAGATGCCAAATATTTCGAAAGAGATCACTCAACTCTAGATAATACAAAGATTCATCGGTCACAACTGTTGGGGCAAAAGACTTGTTCGCTTCAATAGCAAGAAACTCCATCAAATCCCCAAACTTTTGTGTCAATTCAGCGTCATTGGCAGCTGCCACCATCAAAGAAATTCCCTCAACCATAAATTGAGCCTGATCGGGAAACTGATGGGCCCAATGCATAAAATCCTCAACCAAAGTTTCGGTCGGAAACTTTTTACCTGTTTGGATAACGTTCAAAAAATTATCCAAGAGGTCGCTATGAGTGGTGGAATAACCTGATTCGACACATTTTTTTCGAAATTGTAGTTCCAACGGAGTCAATATCCGGATTTCCGAAAAGGGATCAAGTGAGACACGTTTATTTGAAGCTCCAGTATACTCAAATAACTCATTAAACTCCTTTTGAAGACTATCAATTCTGTCAAAGAGGGGCTGTTTATCCTCAACTTCACCCACAAGTTCCAAACCTTGTACCAACATCATTTGAAGTTGTTTTTCACGAAGATTTGCCCGTTTTTCCTCAATCTTTCGAATTTCTCCTTTCACTGCAGAAAGATGCCGTTGCAAATTTTTTATATTTTTTTTATCTGTTTCATGCCGAAGATTATCCTCAAGTTCATTTTTCATTGAAACGTACTGATAAAGTTCTTCTCGAAGATTTCTTCTCTCAGCTTTTATCAACTGAACCTGACTTTCAAAGTCTCTCACTTTTGGGAGAAAATCATGAGATCTCATCAACGGCTGATTCTTTTCAAGAAACGTCCAAGCATGAATATCTAAAATCTCGGCAAATTCCCGTTCAGATTTCGCCATTTCTTGAATCCTCTGCAACTCCTTATGAGTCGACCCCATCAAAGATTCTTTCAATTTATGATTCACATCTTTACGTGCTCTTTCTATTTGCCCCTTCTGAAGTTTAAGTTCTCGTGTCCTCGGTAACTCATGCACTTTCACGGCCAATAATTTCAGTTGAATGTTCAATGCCGCTTTTTCAAGATAGAGAACTCTCACCTTCTGAGCGCTTAAATCCTTTCTCTCCATCCCCCGAAGATCATTCTTAACCGACTGAATTTTAGTGGCCAATTGACTGATCTCCTGGCAAAGTGCTCGCTCTTCAGCTGTCAACTCCGACTTAAGCCTCTTATCCTCACCAACTAAAGCTGAATCTCTATAGGCTCGATTTAAATTCAGAGTTACCCGATCGATATCCTTGAAAATTTGCTCTGAATAAACACTACCATGACTATCCATAACTATCTCCGAATTAAAATAATAATTATAATAAACTACACTTCTAAGTTACTATTATACCATACTATAAATTAAATTTTTTAATAACCTTAGAATAAAAATTAATACATATAAATCATTAGCTCTCTGTACCTTGGATTTTAATTGTAAAGAAAGATTATTTTGTGATAGGATTATTCCATATCAATTACTGAACAGGTTTAGGAGAAAATCGATGCAAAAGTGTGCAAAACCTAAGAAAAAACAGCTTGTCAAGGGTAAAAAGTGTCAAGTTACCGGAAAGGGGCCTAAAAGGGGTCATACCTATGCGATTCGTGGTATAGCGAAGAAGAAGAAAGGGATTGGTCTTAAGATTACAGGGAAGACGAAACGCTCATTCAAGCCAAATGTTCAGAAGAAGCGATTCTGGCTTCCAGAGGAAAAGCGTTTTGTGACGTTAAAGCTTTCCACAGCTGCTATGCGTACGATTGAAAAGCGTGGCATCGGCGCAATTGTCAAAGACATGCGTACTCAAGGTTATAAGATCTAAAAAATGGGCGTTCTTTTGAACGCCTACCATTTTGTTGAGGACCTGAACCTCGGTTCACATTCCTGTGACAATTTCCACAAATCTTTAGATAATGATTCTTTTTTCATAGAACTTTTCACATCCGATCTTAATCGAGATCGATGATCTGACTGGCAGATCATTTGCCAACGATGAAAATCTTTAAATATTTTGCCTAAGGCATCAAGTTTGGAATAGTTAATATGGTGAAGATCTGAGTTCCTCATGTTTTCATTAAGAGAAAAAAGATCCTGAGAAATAATCGTGATGCAAGGACAAATTTGACGTCCGTATTCAGTCATCCATTTCATATGTTGACGAATTTTTTGATAATTATGACTCATATCCAAGTCAACGTCTAATTTTGCTTTGATTTTTTTATGGCGAACACTCACATGTCTCCAAGTTTTCTTCAATTGTTGAATTTGCGAAGAATCGAAAGCGCTATAAAGCGCATAAGTTGAGTGGAAGTCACCTCCTTCATAGCAGACTTGACAAAGAGAAATAAAAAAATCAATCAGACCAGCTCGCCCATGAGAAGCCAATTCGGGGTTCAAAATCTTGACTGCCGTGAACTTAGATAATCGATTAAACTCGGTGATCACATTATTCACGGTCGAATCACACCCAGGATGATTTAACCAATTGAGACTCATAAAATCATCAAAAGAAATCGAAGAAAATATTTCGATGGCATAATTTCTGAGATCAGTAGCGATCAATCTCAGATCATCTTGATAGTTATCATGATTTTCTGCTTTATCAAGGACTTCTTCAAATTCAATCTTAATTCTGGGACTTGAAGAACTGTTTTCTTCTTCAACACTCAAATTCGATATAGACATCTTAACTTGATAAGCATAAGAAAATTTTTTATAGGCCTTTGAATCACAATCGGACAATTTTTTCATAACATTTTCTAATAGATTTTTATGGAGATCAAACTCTTTATTCGTCGCGCGATATTTTAACCAAAAAGTTAACAAAGATAATAAGCTGTCTCTGAGTTCACTTGACTCTATTTGATCCTGAATCTTTTGGAGTAAGATTTTTGTGGTTGTAAAATGGGAATAAGAGTAAACAATCTTCGAGATGTTTTCTGAAACTTTTTCAGGTTCACGTTTGAGTAATTCGAGCATGTCATGTGCAAATTGCTTTTCTTTTGCGACATGCAATTCCGAATTTAAGAAATCGAGGAATTCTTTCGAACGCTCGCTTTCGATTTCCACCTGTAACATTTTTCTGATAATCGATTCGAGTCGGAACACATACTGGGGGTGCATTTGAACGAACAAGCCGGTGAATAAGAAAATGCGCCGCGTCTCCCGACTTGATGGTTCAAGCTTTGCCATTTTAAGGAGTTTCTCAAAAAGTCTTTGAATTGAAAAAAACCTGCCATTTTCCATGATATGGCTAATAATTTTTCTTTTATGATTTGTCCCTGATTTTTCACGAATCGCCTTCACATATTTTAGATGGTTGTGAACATCCTCCATTAAGAGTTCACTCAATTTTTCAGATTCTGAATTCTGTATGATCTGATTGATGATCGGAGTCAAATGAGGCCCAGCAGCTAATTTCAAAGTTAAAATGAGTTCCGAAGTATTAGAACCTTCAGCATATTTGGTAAATAGCCGCATATATGGTTTCTCAACAATTTCGAACATTTCTTTTGTTAAAAGTGGAAGTAAGAATAGGAGCTGCTGATCATCGAGCAGGCTTACTGAAGCAAAAAAGAACGATTGATCCACCTGTTTGAATGAAGTCAGAAGGATTTTCACACCTTCCTCAAACCTTTGAGCCATAAAAAGCTTATACTCCTTCCAAAAACTTCTAAAATAGGGAGCATGAGATTCATTAGAGTTACCCGTAATAAAAAATTTCAAATCAAAATGTAAAGCATTGAAAAAAGGTTTCAGACTGTCAAAGGTTAGATAATCCTCGAGAATGGTGAGAATATTTTGAGCACTCTCTTTTCTCATTTTTGATTCCATGGCTTGAACAATAAAACTGGGAACCTCATCATTTAAGAGTTCCATAATATTAAAAGCGATAGCAAAAGCAGATTGTATGGAAATAGACGAAAAGAAACGCGTCGTGTCTTGTTCTGTCAGGGTTTTTATAAGTAAATGGGAATACTCAGGAATTTGAGTGAAAACAAATTCTCTTCCTTTAGCATCTAACTTTGGGAAGGCCATTTCAAGTAGTGTTAACTCATCATCAGAAGGCTCCCAAAACGTTTTTTTAAACGCTAGAAAGGCTTTAGAATCAAGTTTTGTCGAGTCAAGGCGATTGATCTGTTTGACCCAATATTTAACCCTTCGCTCTTGCGAAACCGTATTGATATGAATAGAAACTCTCGAAATCTGAGAATCAAACAAATCAGGAAAAAAATTATCAACTTTTGGGGGCCTCCATGATACGAGAGACAATCTTCTGCTTAGATGAGAATTTTTGATCATTGCTACCTACTTTTTTTTAAATCAGATAATAGGCACTATAATAATTTTTAAAAATGTAAATTTTGCGTATAATTTGGAGTAAATCAATCCTTTGATTTCTTCATTTTTCCTAAAACGGTGAAACGCTTCCTTGCGATAGCAATTTCACATGCCCCAATGATTTTGGAATATGAAATTTGCTTCGCAAATGAAGAAATCGAAGAATCGATTTACTCCAAATCTCATATCTATTTGTTGCTCTTAAATTCTTAATTACATTACCATTCAAACGCTAAAAGGAGAAAAATATGTCAACTCCAGATCTCTATCCTCATCAACCTCCCCATAAGTACTCAGTTGATGGGACTTATATGATTACGGCCTCAACTTTATACAAACGACATTTTTTTTAACTCAGATGACAAACTAAACGCCTTACAAAACATTATCCTTCAAGAAGCTTTAAATTTCGGATGGGTGCTCAAAGCATGGGCTGTTTTCGCCAATCACTACCATTTTATTGCCCACTCCAATAATGCACAAAATTGTCTTCCCGATCTAATCAAAAAAATTCACCGAAGAAGTGCTATGGTGGTCAATGCCATCGATGGCGAATCTGATCGTCGAGTCTGGTATCAATACTGGGATTCACAAATTACCTACAGAAATTCCTACCTTGCCCGATTGAACTACGTCATGCAAAATCCCGTCAAACACGGGCTTATCGACAAAGCTACAAAATACCCATCATGTTCAGCACATTGGTTTTTAAAAAATTCTGACCCCCATTTCCTGAGAATGGTCATCGGCTTCAAATTTGATTCCATCAAGGTTATGGATCCCTTCTAGATTTCTTGCGATATCAATGTATTAAACCCCAATGACTTAGGAATATGAAATTTGCTGCGCAAAGGAAGAACCTACGTCTCTTAGGAAAAATGAAGAAATCGAAGAATCGATTTACTCCAAATTAAAACGCAGAAATAGGTATTTTAATGTCCATTTATATAAAAAATAATAAAAAATCAAAATTATTTATAATTTTCATTACTTTATAAACTATTAATTTTTAATTCTTAATTATTGTATAATTAAACTATATCAGAAAGAAAGGATAGTTTATGAACACTTCTCCCAATGAAGACCTCAAGAAAGCTGTTGATATCATTATGGAGGAGCGCGGTCCTCTTGAACCTAGCAAATTGATTCCCATGGAAGTACTTGAACTACAAGCGCGTTCTGAGATTCGTGAAATGCTGCGATTTAACGAGGAGGCCCAAAACATCAAAAATGCCCTGCATGTCTTAGCTGTAGTTGGCCCTCAAATCCATGGTCAACAATATATGGAAAAAATGTTTGAAGAACTCCATGGAGTTGGGGAAAGGATGGAAGAATTTGCCGATCGTATCGCTAATGAACCAAACAAGATTATCGATATCATTGGGATTTCTTACGAATCGCTGGAATCAATTCTCATAATTGCGAAAGATCAATACGAAAACAATCAAATGAAAAGCGCTGAACACCTTTACTTTTTGCTCACAACTTTTTGTCCCTTCAATGCTGATTTCTGGTTTTGCTTAGGAAGCGCCCGTCAAAACCAAGAAAAATATATTGAAGCCACTCAAAATTATATCAAAGCTGCTGAAGTGGATACGAAAGATCCCCTTCCTTACTTGTACGCAGCAGAATGTTGCCTAAATGAAGGAGATCTGAAATCTGCAGAAATGTGGCAAGATGCAGGGCTCAACAGATTACATGAAATCGAAGACAATGAAGAAGTAGGAAAATTGTTTAGCGATTTCAATGATGTCATGAAAGCCACTGCTTAATTAGGAGTTTGTCCTATGGAAATTCCACCATTTGAAAAAATCGGTAAGATTGTCAGTAACTTGACCTCAGCAATCACTGATAAGCTAAAGGGGTTAAAATCAGCTCGCAATCACAAGGTAACGAGAACCCCAGTCACCGAAGCAACTGACAAAACAAGAGACGCCCCTAAAAACAAGGGAGCTTTAGCGAAAGACGGAGCATTTCTAAAAAAAGCGGGAGGATTGATCGGAAAAGGAGCTTTGCAAGGAATCAAAATCACGGGTGAAATTGCTGAAACAGCATTTCCTGCTGACCCTTATGGTGAAAGTCATGCTAAGGAAACACCTGAAATGATAGTGGAGGATTTTGAGCTTGAGGAATTTAACATGCCTTTGGAACCGACCGCAGAAAAAAGAGACACAAACAAAGAGTTGATTGATACAGCATATAGGGGACTCACGAGAATAGTGGAAAAAGAAAAGGGATCCGAAGAATATAGATCAAAAATCAAAAGTGCTTTAGAGCAAATAAGTAAAACAAATAACGATAATGAAAAAATTTCTATCTTAAAAGAGAATTTCCCTAAATTATATGAAAAACTTAAAAACGACCTGAGTTAACCTAAGAGGCTGTTTACAAATTTGGAATCATCCTCTAACTCACCACACTTCCAGGCGGCAAGGCTTCTGCCGCTGGTAACTCCAACAAATCCCCTTGCGATCCAGCCAAAACCATTCCCTGACTTTCAATACCCATCAGTTTTGTCGGTTTTAAATTCGCCACAAATACGACTTTTTTGCCCACTAACTCCTCGGGCTTGTAAAACTGACTGATTCCGGAAACCACTGTCCGGATTTCATGTCCTATGTCGACTTGGAGTTTCAGCAACTTTTTACTTTTGGGGACGGCTTCTGCCGCCACAACCTGACCCACGCGCAAGTCCAGTTTAGTAAACTCATCAAATGTAATCGAAGGCTTTAAAGGTTCCAATTTAATCTCTCCTGATTGTTTGACTTTTTTAGTCATTTTGGCAAGTTTTTCCAGCTCTTGCGCAATTTCGGTATCTTCAATTTTTCTAAACAAAATCTCAGGCTTCCCAAGAACCTGATTGTCTGGCAACTCCATGCTCTTCACATCATCCCATGACTGTTCAGACAATTTCGAAGATATTCCCAGCATCTGCCAAATTTTTTGCGCTGTTTCAGGGATGATCGGAGCAGACACAAGCGCCAATAACTTTAAACATTCAACACAGCAGCGTATTGTGGTGAACATCTTATCCCGATTCTCTTTGGCTTGGACCCAAGGTCGCCTGGAATTAAAGTAGACATTTCCCTCTTGAGCGATCTCCATAATCAAGTGGCAGGCAGCACGTAAGCGATATTGGGCATAACACTCATCCACCTGCTCGGTCAGCTCCTTCAGGCGCTCCAAAAAGGCCTGATCCTCACTTTCAAGCACTCCCAATGAAGGAATCTTTCCGTCACACTGCTTCGATGCAAACACCATCACCCTATTGACTAAGTTCCCATACTTCCCTAAAAGCTCTGCATTACAGCGGGACTGAAAATCCTTCCAGGTGAACTCTGAATCGGTCGTTTCAGGTGCATTCGCAGCAATGGCATAACGGATCTGATCCGCTGTGTATTTCGAGAAAAAATCCTCTAAATCAATTGTCCACCCTTCTGACTTACTGAATTTATGCCCTTCGAGATTATAAAACTCATTCGCAGGGACATCATCGACCAGCTTATAGGGCTGGTTCTGACCCATGATCATTGCAGGAAAAATCGCCGCATGAAACGGAATGTTGTCCTTCCCCAAAAAATGAATCAGTTTTGTGTCGGCATCACACCAGTAATCTTTCCATTTGTCTGGTTTACCTATGTCTTGTGCCCATTCCATACTTGATGAAATATACCCAATGGGAGCATCAAACCAAACGTACAGCACCTTTCCATCCGTATCCGGTAACGGAACTGGGATTCCCCAGGTCATGTCGCGCGTGATGGCTCGTGGATGAAGGTTCTTGATATACCCCCTGATAAAATTGATGACATTAGGTTTCCAATTTTTCGTCTCAATCCACTCAAGAAGAGGCTCTCGAAACTTTTCCAGAAGTAAAAACCAATGCTTGGTCTTTTTAAGACTCAACGATGAACCGGTCAGTTTAGAACGGGGATTCTTTAACTGAATGGCGTCATAGCTCGCCCCACATTTTGGACATTCATCGCCACGAGCAGGGTCATAGCCACATGAAGGGCACTCCCCGACAACATATCGATCTGCAAGAAACCGGCCGTCCTCTTCTGAATAAAGTTGGTCGGTGACCTTTTCTTCAATGTAACCATTTTCTAAAAGTTCTCTAAAAAACTGCTGAACCGGTCCAGCGTGTCCCTTCCAAGTTGTGCGCGAGTAGTGATCAAAGGAAAAATTCAGCTGACGAAAAAAATCAGAGTTAATCTTGTGATAGAGGTCGACTTGTTCTTTCGGAGTCCTCCCTTCCATTTCAGCGCTGAGTGTGATGGCGATTCCATATTCATCAGAACCACAAATATAAAGGACATCACGACCTTTAAATCGCTGGTAGCGAGCATGGCAATCACCTGGAAGATAAGCGCCTGCAATATGTCCAAAATGAAGAGGTCCGTTGGCGTAAGGCAAAGCGGATGTGATCAAAATTTTCTGTTTCATTTGGTTCCTTTTACCCAAGGGTTATATATGGATAATTGGTCGTTTCACAACAAGCACTTCAACTTCAGTTTCTGGGATCACCTTCCAACCCATCACAACATCATTTTCTAAATTCACGTAAAGTGGGCCAGGTTTTATCAAATTGTATTCAGCTTCGTACTCTTGGGGAAGGGGATTCTCTGATGAAGACTCGGTTTGAAATCCCTCAAGAGTTCCATGTTTATCTAACAGATCGAGCTGACGGTCATCGGGAAGGCTCCCCCACGAAACCCAAGTTCCGGCCATACGCTTTTGCAAAAATGTCCAGTCCACATAGATTTTTCCCCTCCAATTCACAACATTGGGGAAAATTCTTCCTGTTTCTCGACAAAGCGCAGCGCGGTTGAGGTCAAACTCCCGATTATCCAGATCCTCCATCTGCTTCAAGTACTTTTTCACGATAAAAAACGTTGTATAACGGAGAGTATTCGCGTGTCGCAAAGGCATCTGAGAATAGGGGCTCAAAGGGTATTTTGTCTTTACGGTTAGCTTCAAACCCAACCATGCAATGAGCACCATAAATAAAATGATGCCGATCAATAAGACATATGCTGAAAAAAGAGACTCCATAACCCCTCTATGAATTTTCTGGTGAGGCCTCTTCCTTATTCATGTCTTCGTTGTTAATCACATCTACCTGATCAAGCTCTAATTCCTCAGGCTGATCCTTCCCTGCAATAAACTCAGCCACAATATTGACAGCCACATTGTCAGAATCGACATCCACACGAGATTGCCGCCCTGATTTAATCATGTCACGAGCTTGATTGATCAGATAATTGACCAACTCAAACTGACTTTTAAACTTCTTCTTAATTTTTTCGTTAGTGAGTGACGTATCAAACTCCATAAATATTCTCCTCTGAATGATCTTCTGTCATGACGATTTTGCGTAAATCTGTGTACGCCTTTTCTAATTCATCATTGACGATATGATATTGATAATTTTTTCCTGCCTCAATCTCTTTAGCTGACCACGAAAGCCTCTCTTTAATCACTTCTAGCCTCTCTGTCTGCCGGTGCTCCAAGCGATGCCTCAATTCTTCTAGGCTCGGAGGAAACACAAAAATAAAGACCGCGGGGATCAATTTCTTGATCTGCTTGGCTCCTTGAGTATCGATCACTAAAAATACATGTTTTCCCTCTCTCAAGCGCTTCTCGACCCATTCTTTGTTGGTCCCATAATAGTCTTCGTAAACCTGAGCATGCTCCAAGAATTCCCCTTGGCTCAACTTTCTCTCAAACTCCTCCTTCGACACAAAGTGGTAATCGACTCCGTCCACCTCATTTGGTCGTCTCTTCCTGGAAGTATACGAAATGCTCTGCACTACATTGGAAAATTCCTCTGTAAGCCGCTTCACCAATGTCGTTTTACCGGTCCCTGCTGGTGCGCTTAGGACAAATACTTTTCCTTGTTTCTCAGGCATTATTCTATATTCTGAACTTGCTCCCTGATCCGTTCAATTTCCGCTTTCATCTCAATCGTCAAATACTTCACACTCACTTCCGGTGACTTCGAAGCCACAGTATTGATTTCACGGAAAAGCTCCTGAACAATAAATTCCAGCTTCTTCCCAACAGCCCCTTCCTCATCCATCGTCTTCAGAAAATGTTCCAAATGGGACTTAAACCGTGTGATCTCCTCCTGCACATCCACCTTCTCAGCATAAAAAGCAACCTCCCTTAAAAGAGACTCCTCATTCTCGGCTACCGGCAATACAGACTCTATTACTTCTTTCAACTTTTCCCGACGCTTGTCAACTGTCCCTTCGACTTCCTTCTCAATCTCAAGAATACCCTTCTCTAACAGATGAATTCGCGACTCAATGTCTTTCGCGAGATTATCTCCCTCAAATGTCCGCATGAGATCCAACTGTTCCAAAGCACTATCAACAGCTTCATTCAATGCTATTAAGTACTCGTTTTCATCCCCTTCCTCTTCAACCATCAACAACAGCTCTTTATTAAAACCGACGAGCTTAGAAGAAAAATTGGGATCGTCCAGCTGCAATTCTTCGACAAGAGTATCTCCCGCCTCCTTAATCTGACGCGCCAATTCAATATTCGGACGAACCAACACATGTCCCGCTTCTTCATGATCTAATGATATATTGATCACAATATGCCCACGATTAATGCGAGCTGCCACCCGCCGTTGAACTTGAACCTCAAAAGGTCTTAATTTAGATGGACATAAAACCTTGACATCAAGATGTTTACGATTAACAGATTGCGCTTCAACATGAAATGTTCCAATGGATGAAGACTGACTGGCCCGGCCGAAAGCCGTCATGCTTTTTAATTTTGCCATTTTTTCAACCTACCAACTCAATTGTGATGTGTCAAGAGTGCACTCTTGACTGGTTCAAATGTCTCCCGATGTATCGGGCAGGGACCGCATGCTGTAAGGGCTTCCATATGCTTGCGTGTGCCATATCCTTTGTGGGTATCAAATCCGTATTCTGGCCACTCTTTGTGATAGTCATCCATGATCTGATCTCGAGTCTCTTTCGCAATGATCGACGCTGCCGCAATTAAAAGTGACAAACAATCCCCTTTGATGATTTTTTCTGATGGTATGGGCGAATTCGGGAGCTTAAGTCCATCCACCAATAGGTAATCAGGCATCATCGGCATCTTCTCCACCGCCTGCATCATAGCCAAAATTGTGGCCTGGAGAATATTCACCTTATCAATCATCCTGGCATCCACAATACCAACGCCGTACTTCACATCCGGATGCTCGACCAATGCTGTGAACACCACTTTTCGTCTTGCAGGAGTCAGCTTTTTACTATCATCGATCCCTGAAATATGCACATCTTTCCCAAGATGGCAAGCGGCAGCAACCACTGGACCTGCAAGAGGTCCCCGTCCTGCCTCATCAATTCCCACGATTGCGGAATACCCACGTGCACGGGCCCTCCGCTCGTAAAAAAGCTTTTCCTCCAAAAACCTGTCCCCACCAATTGTGAATTAGCCCAAGTTTACCTCTTGTAGTGCAGAATTTTCAAAGTATTGTTTGTCCTAAGGGATTTACGATTTTTGAGATAGGGTTTTTTAACCCAGCTCAAAAATTGTAAATCACTTAGGGCTAACAAGACGAAGAAAATTCTACACTACAAGAGGTAAACTTGGGTTAGCTCTCTTCTGGTGCCTCCGGAGCCACATCCTCTTCAACAGGAGCCTCAGCAACAACCTCTTCTTCTTTCGCTGCTTGTTTCTCCTTAGACAATCTCTTTCTCTCGCTCACATCTTTTAAAGTTGCCGCAAGATTTCCTTTTACCTTCGCCTTCTTACCTTTTGTTCCCCTTAGGTAATACAGCTTGGCGCGACGCACTCGACCTCGCTTTACGATCTCAATTTTAGAAACTCTAGGGCTATGAAGCAAGAATATACGTTCCATTCCCTCTCCATAAGCCACACGGTGAACAGAAAAAGTCTCAGAAAGACCTGTCCCTTTCCGTGCAATCACAGTGCCTAGAAACACCTGAGTTCGCTCTTTCGATCCTTCAATAATCCGGATATGAACGCGAACAGTATCTCCAACTTTGAAATTAGGAATATCTTTCTTAAGATTCCCTTGCTCCAGCTTTTGAATGATAGCTGACTTACTCATTTAGTTTTCTCCTTCATTCTTCAACAAATCGGGACGCACAGCACGAGTTTTTTTCAATGCTTGCTCTCGTCTCCACTTTTTGATTTGCTGGTGATTACCACTTAATAATACCTCTGGGACCTTGATCCCTTCAAATTCTTCTGGTCGTGTGTAATGAGGACAATCCAATAATCCTTCACAAAATGAATCCTCATACGCTGCAAGTTCATTCCCAAGATAACCCGGAACAAAACGCAATAACGAATCGATGACCACTACGGCAGCAATGCATCCGTTGGAGAGCACAAAATCTCCGATACTCACCTCTTCATCGACCTCTAAGTCAAGCGCTCGCTGATCGACCCCCTCATAATGTCCGCACAAAAAAACTAAATGCTCGTGCTTCGATAACTCCTGACACTTCTGTGCGGTTAGCGGAGTTCCCTGGGGGCTTAAGTAGACCACATGGGACTTGGGAGTCTTCACACTCTGGATCGCTTTCACGACCGGAGGTGCCATCATCACCATTCCCGGGCCTCCGCCATAAGGGCGATCATCCACTTGCTTATGGCGCCCTTCTGCAAAATCGCGAATATCGGTCAATCGAATCTCAATCAGTCCTTTGTCACGAGCCCTTTTAATCATGCTCTGATCAAAAGGACCGGAAAAATAACCGGGGAAAAGAGAGAGAACATCAATCGTAATCTTGAGTGCGTTCTCCTCCATCTTTCCCTTATTTTGCAGCGGCTTTTTTACGTCTCGCTTCACGCTTTTTTGCAGTCATTTTTGTACGGTGCGCCATTTGCTTATCGCGATGGTTCTTCATCACAGCAGGAAACTCGCGAGCGACAAGCGCTTCCGCATTCTCAGACAATTGAACACCACGTTCCAACCAATGGACAACGCGACCTTCATCTAATTTCAATCCCTTACCTTGTTCTGACTCAAATGGATTGTACCAACCGATACACTCCACATACTTGCCATCACGTGGAAATCGTGAATCTGCTACGACCACACGGAAAAAAGGGTGATTCTTCCGTCCTTGTTTTCTCAGTCGAATCTTTAACGTCATACGGCTCCTCCCAACATCTTTTGCATTTGTTTCATATTTGGCATTTTTTTCATCATTTGTTTCATTTGCTTGAAAGACTTCGCCAAACGATTGACATCGTCGATTGAAGTCCCACTTCCACGGGCCACGCGCTTACGGCGGCGTGGAATCAAATCTACAGTTCCTTCTCGCTCTTTCAGGGTCATCGAAAGAATAATCGCCTCAACCTTGCCTAACTCACGTTCATCAAGGTTAAGATTTTTCAGTTTCGACATCCCCGGCAGCATGTTCATCAGAGAGCTGAATGATCCCATCTTCTTCACCATCTGGATCTGTGTTAAGTAATCCATATAGCTAAATGATGCCGAGCGAAGTTTCTTTTCAAGCGCCTTGGCTTGATCTTCATCAATATGTTCTTGCGCTTTCCGCACAAGGTTAATCGTATCCCCCATCCCGAGAATTCGGTCAGCCATCGAAGAGGGGTTGAACACTTGGATGTCATCCAGCGTCTCACCAATCCCTTCAAACTTCAGGGGTTTACCTGTCACTTCTTTGATGGAAATGGCGGCTCCGCCACGTGCATTTCCATCAAGCATCGTCAAAATGGTTCCCGTGATCTCGATCCGCTGATTAAAATCAGCGGCAACATTCACGGCATCCTGACCAATTGTCGCATTCGCAACAAATAAAGTTTCTTGCGGGTCAATCGCCCGCTTTAAGTTCTCAAGCTCCAACATGAGCTCTTCATCAAGATGCAAACGACCCGCTGTATCCACAAAAACCACATCGTGATCGTTGGCTTTCGCATGAGTCAATGCATTCTTGGCAACCAATACGGGATCGCCTTCTCCAGCAAAAACCTCAACCCCAATCTGCTCACCCAACATCTTCAACTGTTGAACAGCTGCCGGACGTTGTAAATCACACGCCACAAGCAAGGGCTTCTTTTTCCCGTATTGCCGCATGACAAACTTGGCCAATTTGGCAGACTGAGTCGTCTTACCCGATCCCTGCAAACCACACATCATCACAACAGCTGGTTTCGCAGCAAGATCCAAAAGAACCTCGTCCTCTCCCATCAACGCCACTAACTCATCATGTACATGCTTGACAAACTGCTGACCTGGAGTCACCGATTGCAACAACTCCGTCCCGGCCACCTTCTCCTTTATTCGTTTAATAAAAGCCTTGACCACACCGTAATTCACGTCAGCTTCAAGGAGCGCTACCCGAACTTCGCGAACAGCATCAGAAATATTCTCCTCCGTCAGCTTTTTCTTGCCGCGGATTTTCGAAAATATTCCCACAAATCGATCCGATATCCCCATCATAGCGCTACAGTGCCCTCATCATACAGTAAATCGGGTCCCATAATACTCAAAAATTCATTCATTTTCAAGGGAAAAGAAACGATCATGACCAGACCAGTCCTGCTCCACAATTCCTTCGCTCAATCCTTCACTTTCAAAGATTTCTTTTACCAACTCCCCTTGCTGGTATCCAATCTCCAACCACAGCTTCCCACCAGGATTTAAATATTTATTTATGTTCCGCGCCAATGCGCGATAAACGTCACAACCATCATCTCCTGCAATTAAAGCTAGGGAGGGCTCAAAATCTTTAACGGATGGACTTAACAGAGCATATTCATCATGAGAGACATACGGAGGATTCACCACTATAAAATCAGCTTTTCCTTGAAAAGGAGCAAACAAGTCCCCTTCTAAAACCGAAACATCAACATCGTTACTTTGAGCATTTTTTTTGGACAATGCGACAGCTTCAGAGGAAATATCTGATAATGTGACCTCAAGTTCCGGTAAAGCTTTTTTGAGTGAGACTCCGATACACCCTGATCCGCAGCAAATATCCCACAATTTTTTGTCGACAAGGGACTCTTTTTTCAGCTCACAAACAATTTTATCCACAAGCAATTCAGTTTCGGGTCGAGGAATCAAGACATGGGGACTGATTTCAAAATCACAGTAGTAAAAATTCACATTCCCCAGAATATACTGAATGGGCTCCCCTTTCCCCAATCGACTCAAAATCGTGCGACAAGCGGCAACTTCATCCTGATTTAGCGGACGTTGATAATCAAGATAGAGATCCATGCGTTTCAGAGATAGGACATGACAAAGCATCTCTTCCGTAGCGCGGCGAGCAGAGCTAATGCCCTTCTTTTCTAAAAAGGCCAGTGTTTGTTGCGCGACTTCTTCAATGATCATTCAGCTTCCATAAGTTTTTGATGGTGAAAATGCTTCACAAGAGTCGATGTTACCTCTTCAAGCTCACCATTCATCACTTGCTCCAAACTATAGAGCGTCAAATTAATACGATGGTCAGTCAGGCGATTTTGAGGAAAATTGTAGGTACGAATACGCTCTGAACGATCTCCGGTTCCCACTTGTGCGGAACGAGTAGAGGCACGTGCACGCTCCTCTTCCAATCGTTTTTGTTCCGCCAACTTCGCACTCAAGAAACGCATCGCCTTTTCACGATTTTTGTGCTGGCTCCGTTCCTCTTGACACGCCGCCACGATTCCTGTGGGAATGTGCGTGATCCGCACGGCACTATCAGTGGTATTGACATGCTGTCCTCCCGCACCTGAAGAACGAAATGTGTCAATTCGAAGATCTCTCTCATCCACATCGACAACCTCCTCTCTCGAAGGCTCAGTTAACACCGCCACAGTAATGGCAGAGGTGTGAACTCTCCCCTGAGCCTCAGTTTCAGGAACACGTTGCACGCGATGAGTTCCCGCTTCGTACTTGAGTTGACGGTGTACATTGGGTCCTGAAAGAACCATCACGTATTCTTTAAAACCGCCCATCTCAGAGGGAGTGCATGAAAGGAGTTCATAATTCCACCCCATGAAATCAGCGTAAAGCTTATACATTCTCACACAATTCGCCACAAAAAGAGCCGCCTCAGCTCCGCCCGTCCCCGCGCGTAATTCCATGATCGTGTTCCGGTTGTCGTTTGGATCAGGAGGAACAAGCAGGTTTTCCAAGCGAATGTTCAGATCGTGAACAGTTTTTGTTAATCCCGCGATATCATCCTCGAGAACCCTCACAAATTCCTCGTCCGCTTCTTGACGCAGCATCTCCTCGTTATCCTTAAGCTGCTGCTTAGCTGACTCCAAACCATCCCATGTTGCCTTGATACCGTTTAAACGGGAGTGTTCCTGAGTCAGTTCGCGGAATTTCGCCTGATCTTGAACCACTTCAGGATCTCCTAAAGCCTCTTCAACAACATGAAGACGATCAATATATTGTAAAATTTTTTCTTTCATTGTTAATTGGTGTATAAAAAACGTCCGCCACTCAAGGTCAAACACAAGTGACGGACGAAAATCTCTTTAAATAATTTGCTATTTTTTCGGCTTTTTCTTTTCTTTTTTCTTTTCAGCAGGAGCTTGTTGCTTAGCAGCATATCGCTTACGGAATTTTTCGATTCTTCCCTCAGCATCCACAGGACCACCTTTACCAGAGAATAGAGGGTGAGAATATGATGAAATCGGTACTCGGAATACGGGGTAAGTCTGTCCCTCAAACTCTTCTGTCTCATCAGATTCTATAGCAGCTCCACAAACAAATTTGTGGCCAGTAGGCGTGTCAATGAACAGAATTTTCTGATATTTAGGGTGTATTTCTTTTTTCATTTGTTATCTCCAAAACGTTTTATACAACTATATTAAGGGTTTTGGTAATTCAATTCAACAGAAAAGAAAGAGAGTCTTGGAGGTCGCAGGCTTGCCCTTACGTTAAAAACAAAGTTTTTAAAAAACAAAATTACCAATCTTACTAAATCTTAAATTAAGAATACTTAAACTTATGAAGTTTAACAAACCTGTCAATTTACCACCAAAAATTTTTTAATCTTGATTTTTTTTCTACTTTTACTTTACCCTATTAACAACTAAGAAAAGGAATACACTATGAATCACCTTCTTTCATCTTCAACTTTATCAACAAGCAACACTGTCACTTTATCTTTTGGATGGAGTGGCCCTACAAGCAAGTATGGTGGAAAATTGAGTGTGGACGTTGTCGATCTTATATTTAAAAATTCGTCACAAGAAATAAGTGTCCACATCCCGGAAGATCTATCCCCTGATGGGCCTCATAAATTGTCTTTTTCATGCCGAGAGGGTTATCGGTCATCGGTGAGTGAATCGCTTAAGGCGACAATCGACCAAGTCAAAAATCTCACTCTTAACGCCGGTTTTTTTGAGGAAAGCACGAGAAATAGTCAGTACACAACGATGGATAGGTTTGGTCGGATCACTCCCGAATTAAGATACCCGAGAACTGATGAAACGGTGAAACTAGAATATCCTCCAGAGCTCGCAGCTGGAAGAAAATATCGCATTGTATGTACATCTGATGATCTTTCACTAAGCGCCCAGCTCATTCAAGAAACTTCAACAGAAGAAAGCCATTCAACATCAGAAGCAGAACTCACACCTGAACAAGCTGAGTTTTGTGAGTCATTGACATTGAGTTTACTCCCTGCGTTCAATATTTTTGCAGAGAATCTTGCATCGATACTTACAACTTTTAACCACCGGGTGACGATTGATCGGCGTCCTGATCGCGGATTGGACGTCCTCTGCCGACAAATCAAGAAGATTGATTCTGAGGCACTAGTAAAGCTTATTGCTGAGTACTCTGCTATAGATGAAAATTGCAAAAACTATACTCCATCAACAGAGCTCACTGAGCTAGAAAAACAAACTCTTAGGATGTGCATTGTCGCCATCACAAATGAGGGGTTTGAAGAAATGGTACAATTATTTCTAAAAAGTATTTTTATAGGTAGCATGTCTCCATCTGTAAATGAGGTGATCGAAAACACTTCAAAGTCATTATCAGAGAATTTTATCAAAGAGGTTATGTCTTGACCAGTTCTCTTTACATATGTCCGAAATTCATGTAAAATATCCCTTATGAAAACAACCTTTGGAACAATGGGGCCGGCAAGCACCCCCAATCTGATACGTCAACTGATCACAGCGATTTGCGGGGTGACGCTCGTGGCTGCGTTTCTTGATCCCCTTCTGTTGAAATATGCAGGATTTGGTCTTCAAAGTCTTCTAAGTCTCTCAGCCCAAAGCATTTATTCACTATTTTTGTGGCAGCCTTTCAGCTACCTGTTTGTTCTCCAATCGATGGGAACCCTCTCATTTGGGCTCATTATCAGCTTATTTTTCCAGATGTTTATTTTATGGATGATGGGCTCCCACATTGTCGATCGATTTGGCTCTTGGTCTTTTATCAAGCTCTATTTTGGAGCGGGCATCTGTGCGGCGCTGCTGACTCTCCCCATTTATGCATCGAGTCCGTTTATGTCCCCCTACGCAGGACCGACAGCTAGCTTATATGCCATCTTTGTGGTGTGGGCATTGATGCACCAGGACAGTCAGATTTTGCTGTTTTTCATCATTCCGGTGAAAACGAAATGGTTATTGGTCGGGGGACTTGGAGCATCGCTGCTCGTTTTTATCTCAAATGAATCTGTCCTTTCGTTGATTATGTTGATCACAGGAACACTTTTTGGTTATTTATTCGCCACATTTTTTAAAGGCTTTTCCTCTCCCTACCCTTTCATGTCGAAGATCGATCAATTTTTCATTGACTTAGGTGATCGTGTGAGGAGTCCCGATCGATGGAGAAGAAAAGGGCCAAAAATCTTCGATTTTAAGACTGGTGAGCCTGTCGAAAGTGATGAAGAATTTCTGGACCGTATTCTTTCCAAGATATCCAAATCGGGGAAAGAGTCTTTAACCAAAAAGGAAAAGACCCGTCTCGACGAAATCTCCCTTAAGAAGAAAAAATAAAAGTGAATATCTAAAATATCCTGTCCATCCTGACTATCCTTTTTATCCTGTTATCCTGTGCTAATAAAACAGGATAAAAGGATTGTCAGGATAGACAGGATGTGGTTCTACGTAATTCACATATCCATCAGATTTTGAATCAGCACCTGCGCTTCTGGAGTCAACGGATCCCTCAGCAACACATCTAACTTGTGCTCATTCATCCGACCAAATTTGTAAATAGGGACTCCCCTCCTTATCAACGAAAGAACATACTCGGGATATTTAAGAATGATTCCTAAATGAGGAAGAGTGATTTCCGAAAGTCCCCTCAAATCGACTCCCCCATTTTTTAAAATCGAAAGAGCTTTTAGACTTGAAAGAACAACTTTGAACTCCTCAATCTGAAAGAAGTCAAGATCCTTAATCTTAAGCCCTAGCTCAGGTAAAATATCCAACAAAGGAAATCGGGCAAAGGCATAATTGATCTGATCTGTTGACAGGTGAAAAATATCCTCAGTGGGCACTCCCTTTTTCGCTAGGGCCACGATGCTATCGGCATATTGAATGACTTGAGGGAGAACCAGAGGATATCGCGTCAAATCATCAATATCTAAACCAATTCCCAGCAAGGTCTGCACTTTCTCTGGATTGGCTTTGAACTGAGCCGTCACATCGAGATCGATATCAAGAGCACTTTCCGGAGATAGATGAAACTTTGTCGCAAGTTCCACCACAGGTATAAATTCAGAAGGGTTTTCGAGGACTAATTCAAACTGATCATCGCTCAAAGGTTTAATCACAGCCGTTGTCACCCCATGAGAGGCCAAGGTTTTGAAGTTGTCACTCCATTGAATCAACATGTCCACTTTTACAGGTCGAATACCCTGAAGTTCTTTAAGAAAATTTGGATCACTCTCCCGCATGAGATACATTTGATCAGGATTTTGCAACAGCTTTTCCATCACAAAGGAATCCAATTTCAAGAACTCCTCTTTGAACCCCTTCTCCATAACGTCTATAAATGTGTCGCGATGAGAAAGGATCATAAACAGCTGATAGAAACCTAACTTCTCAAGATCTTCATGCAGAAGACCCGCTTCAATCATCGGAGAAAATGCCGGCGCTAATCTCAGATGTTTGTCGTCAATACGAGCAATGATTTCAAAATCGATCCCATATTCCAATAGAATGAGAATTTCTTGGCGATGGACTAAGAACCATCCAAAATCCCAGGCAGGCAGATGATCGATTTGGTGCCACTTGACTCCATGTTCTAATAATGAAAGCGCATCTTCCGGACGCATCAGCATCTCTTCAATCCAATTCCACCTCATTTGGAGGAGATCATCGACTCCCTCAAAGTTTTTAAGAATCGCCGCCATCGTTTTAGGGTTTTCCAAAACCAACTTCAGCTGATAGCCGCTAAACTTTGACAATTCTGTGGTGGTAATCCCCTCCTTCACAATCTCATCAAAAGCCTCAATATGATGAACGACTTCAATCAATTGAGGAGCATCAAAGAGATGAAAGTCCTTTTTGTCAAAACCTAATGTAGTGAGAGTTTCGATGGCTTCCGCATGAATAAGAATCGCTTGAACTTCTTGCCACTCGAAATCAATGAGATCCTGAAAGGTAAAGATCTTCTTTTCCAGTAATTTTCGCGTATTTTCGGGATACTCTATCATGGCACTGCGGTGGCCAATGATGCTCTTTCCAGGAGGCCCCTTCCATTCATCAGAATCAACTAAGTCTGCAATCTCTTTTGGAATGGGTGGCGCATTTTGGTTCGACATATTATGCTCCGTCTGATCTCAAAGCCATGATCGTTAATTGAATGCCATGGAGAACACCTTCCTCATACCTGAATTCAGGATGATTTTCAAGTTCGGGAAAATCATTGGGTTGCAGGAGGTCATCATGTGTCACATGCGGCTCAATGCGTCGAGCCAACTTCAGCAACTTTTCTCTTTGGCCTTCTAACAACTCAGAACACAAATCATGATTCATTGGAAGACCCCCTCTTTTTCACAAAAAACTCTCTCATTAAATAAGCCGACTCATCTTGATAGACACCTTTTCTCACCTCAATGGAATGAGTGGGGTGCTTTTCAGCGAATAAATCGACCCAACTTCCATGCGCCCCATGGCGTATATCGGGAGCTCCCCAAACAAGCGCCTGAATCCGCGAAAGTAACATCGCTCCCGCACACATCACACACGGCTCAATCGTACAATATAATGTCGTTTCTAATAAACGCCAATCATCTAACGCATTGGCTCCGGCCGTCAAACAGATCATCTCGGCATGAGCCGTCGCATCTTTCAACAGCTCCACTTGATTGAACCCCCGGGCAATGACTCGCCCTTTGTGCACCAAAACAGCGCCAACAGGAACCTCATCTTTTTGATAAGCCAACCAAGCTTGTTTCAATGCCTCCATCATAAACTTTTCGTCATCAGTTTGCGGAGTCAGCCTAAATGGAAATGCTTGATTATTCATGAAGAGCCGTCAACTTTTTTTGAAGGTTAGCAATCTGTTTTTTCAACGCCGTCACATCGCGATCATATTTCTTTTGCAATCCCAAAAGCTTCTTTTCATAGCGATTCTCAAGCCTCTTCAGTTCACTACTATGATCTTGAATCGAACTTTCAGGAACTGGTTCCTCCCTCTCCACGACCGACTCCCGTGCCGCAGCCTGCAACTGATCATACACCTCTTTCGGGAAAACCACTGAATTCAACACACTGAAGATAAAGGTATTTTTCGCTCCAAATTGCTGTGTGGACTCCTCTGCAATCTTCTTCGCCACTGAAAGCTCAATTTCATCAAGCTCAGTAAATTCCTCATCTATCTCCTTCATATTTTGCTCAAAAAAATAATAGATATCGGTATGTTTCAACAGCCAGCGATCGATAAAGAACTCCCAAAGTTCCTCATTTCCCTCCTTTAATAAAGGAGCATACCCCGCAACCAACTCATCGATCGTCAATTTATTCGGATTTTTTCCTTGAAAATGTTGCATCAAAAACGCACGATCTTTCTTTAGATGACCCTGTCTTAAGTCCTTACGGATCGACTGTATGATTAAAGGAAGCCACTCCTGAATCATTTGATATTTTTCTGGATAAGTTGATTCTTTTAACATAAACAGGCATTCCTTTATGGGTAGATAGTTAAGATATCTACTTTACCAATTTTTTTGTTGAGGATCAAGAGGAGAAGAGATGGCAAAACGGGAACACTATTTCTATGACAAAGCGATACTTGCCAATCGCGTGGTTTTTCTAAGTCGGCAATTTCCGTGGAGAAAAGCCGATGTTTACCTTCACCTATTAAGTTGATACTAAACCTAAGAGTCAATAACCCCCGGCACAAGGCCGGAGGCTTGTATCTGACACATGAGTCGATACATTCAGAGACGCTTCATAGTTAGCGTTCCTACCTCTCAGTGGCGGATTGACAGCCGCCTGCTCTTCA
>JAAKFL010000060.1 GCA_011065065.1 Chlamydiota bacterium
CATCATGATTTTTCGACATTCAAAGGGATTGCAACTTCTTTTCATGACAGAGATGTGGGAGCGGTTTAGCTTTTATACTCTACGTTCTCTTCTAGTCCTCTACATGGCAGGTAAAATTTCGGAAGGTGGTCTTGGGTGGACGAAGTCAGAAGCGATTAGTTTGTATGGGATATATATGGGTGTCGCCTATTTGACTCCGTTATTGGGAGGTTATCTTGCCGATCGATTCCTTGGTCAACGGCGATCGACGATGATTGGCGCTTTCATGATGGCGATTGGTCACTTTTTAATGGCCTTTCAAGGGCTATGGTTTTTTTATTCGGCTTTAGGCTTGGTGGCCATTGGAAACGGATTTTTTAAACCCTGTCTGACGTCGATTTTGGGTGAGCTCTATGACGATGCGAAAGAGAGTCAGCGAGATGGAGCCTTTTCCATATTTTATATGGGAATTAATATTGGGGGAGCTGCAGCAGGTTTTGCTGCTGGTTGGGCCTTATCCAATTACGGTTACGACTTGGGATTTAGCATTGCCGGAATCGGGATGGTCATTTCCCTCTTTATCTTTTGGTGGGGTAAGGATAAGTATTTAGGAAATGTTGGGATTGCGCCTCAAGCCAAAGTGGTCAATCACCATGAGAAACCATTGACTGCGGAAGAAAAAAAACGACTGCTTGTGGTGTTTTTCATCTTTTTGATAATTGTGTTCACATACATTGCCTGGGAACAGTTGGGTGGATTGTTGCCGCTCTTCATAAGAGATAGCGTCGATCGCACTATCTGGGGATTTGAAATTCCAATACCGTGGTTTTCCGTTTTAAACCCACTCATGATCGTTCTGTTTGCTCCTGTTATTTCACTTCTTTGGATTGGATTGGGCAAAGGGGGAAAGGATCCATTTCTTGGCGCCAAGCTGGGTTTGGGACTGCTAGCTATGACCGTGGGATTTTTGATACTTGGTTGGATGACAACTGCGGCGAATGCGAAAGAAGGGATGCTGCTGGGAACGGAGTGGATCATTCTTTTTAATTTCTTTGTTGTCTTGGGTGAGCTCTGTATCAACCCAATTTCATGGGCCGCTGCAACAAAGCTGGCACCTCCAAGTTATACCACCCGTTGTATGGGATTGATGTTGGCTGGAACGGGAGTTGGGTCTTACCTTGCAGGCTATGTTGGATCATTAGCGGATACGTTGGGAGAAGTGGCAATTTTCTACGGGTTGACAGGAGGGCTGCTCGTGGCGGCGATCTTGTGTTTTATGATCAATCCGAGACTCAAGGCTTTAGCTCACGAAATTTGAGAATAACAACGCTCCTTCAAAATTTAACCGCGAAGATCGCGAAGATCGCGAAGATGCGCGAAGAAGCTCTTTAAGGATCATGACCTTTTTCAAAACCTACTAATTTGAAAATCACTATGAATGGCTCCGATCTTCGCGCATCTTCGCGACCTTCGCGATCTTCGCGGTTAAATTTTGAAGTCACTAAAATCCTAAATTACCTTTTTGGTAAATATTTTTTTTAAAATCTGCTATAAGTGCGCTTTTGGAGGTTTTATGGAAAATATTATAGGCCCATTCGATTCTTTTAGCTCAGAAATTTACGACAGAAAAATCAGCAAAGTTGCTGGTTTTTGCGAACACAAAACATTACGATTGGCTGAAAAGTTTGCCCTGAGGTTGGTCAAAACCTACGACTCGGTCTTCCATCAGGGTCCTAATGTTGAGAGAAAAAAATTTCGCGCTGAGCTATTTCCAGAAACATTATCTGACATCAATGAGGTGGATTTCTATTTCGATATTGAAAATGAAAGGGCTTACACAAAGCTTCTTGAACGTGAGGGAGTGATTCAAGACAGAAAGTCTTGGAAAGATAAGGTAGAGTTAGTGGCGAATGTCGCTGGGAATTGTGCCTTCCTGGCTGCCACAAGCCCAATTTCGATATCACTTGGGGCGATTGGAATGGGCCTCCGCTGCTATGTGCAAAATCACATGCACGCCATTACCTGTTTAAAGCCCCATGTTGTCAAAGTTTGGGAAGAGGGAGAAGACCTCGATATTTTTACTTCTAATGTCGCCCTGACGGAATTTCAAATTATGGATTACATCAATGGAGTCTCTGACACCAAGGCTCGTGTTAAGGAGTGGGTTCGAAAATTGGCTGAGCTGGATGCTGATGTGATCTGTTTGCAAGAGGCTTTTGATGTTGATGAAATTTATCCCATTATCGCAAAAGAGCTCAAAGCGCTTGGATATTGTGTGGTGATGGTGACAAAAAGAGCTCAGGTACTTGGAATGACTGCGGGATTATTGCTCGCGAGCCGTTATCAAATCACAGATGTGGGTTTTCACGAATATACCGACCTGATGGGGCTTGATAAACGTTCTCGTAAGGGAGTTCTTGCAGCGATGATTCAACTCAACGAAGACACTAACATTTGCGTCGCGACGACTCATATGCAAGCAGCATACCCTAAGGGAACTCATGAAGAGAGAGTCGAGTGGAAAACTCAGCAATTCTATCAAGCCAGACATTTCATCAATCGGTTTATTGAAGAATCAGATGTGAGAGATGTCTTTTTTGTGGGAGACTTTAACGCCAGTCGTTTTGACCTGGGGCTTAAGCTCGATGAAGCGATCACCAAGTACTCCTATCCCGCCATCGTCAACGGAATCTTAAAACCCACCACTTATCAACAAGGGTTTAAGGATTTAACATACCCTGATCGTCCCTATAACTTCGAAGAATATCTCGACCATGAAACGAAATTTAATCATCATAAACCATCGAATAATGAAACAGGATCATCAAAAGGATCTTGCTGCGATACCTCGGCGACAAGTTATCACTATTTTGTTGACATTGTGACACTTAAAGTAGCTCGTCAAGTCATATATTCCACGAGAAATGTGAGAAAGTTGGTGGAAAAAAGATTGTCGGGCAAAGACCTTAAAAGTAAGCATCTAACAAAGATCATTGATCATGAAATCGAAAACTTAAAGAAAACGATGTATATCAAGCCCAATGTTGTGGATCATGTGACCTTGATGGATTACGATGATAATGTGTTCGATGAAACCGGTTACGAGTATGAGATAATCCATATTGTGGGCAAAACAGGGCCTTTGACTGATCATGCAAGTTTGAAGGTAAAATTACATCCTAGTACCCTGTATCACTAATTTTGACTATTTAAGCTGCGTGAAAGCTCCCGCGATTGAACGATCATAAGTCGGTTAATATTAATCAATATTGACCGACTTATGATCGTTCAATCCCGGGGCTTTGACGTTGCCTAAATAGTCAAAATTAGTGATACAGGGTACTAAGTCATTAACTTAAAGTAAGATAAACTATAATTGACATTAAAAATCATCCATTTTATTCATTAAGACAAGTGACGAATCTGTCATCATACCTTTCGCTTATAATGTATTCAATGCCAAAAGGTTAGAACTCATAATTCAAAATTAAGAATTTAGAATTCAAAATGAGGTGTATTATGTCTGAGAAGAAAAATATTGCGGCAACACGCTGTTTATTTGAAGAGGTTTTCTCTGGTGGAGACCTCGATGCTCTTGATTCGCTGATCGCGAATAATATCAAGTTGCATGATCCTTCTGCTAAGAACTTTAAAGGCGGAATTGAAGCCTTTAGAGATCGGGAGGAGATGTATACTCATGCTTTCCCTAATAAGACACTCACAATTGATGAAATTTATGGATCAAGTGACACAGTTACAGTCAGATGGACAGCTAAAGGGACTCATGATCGCGACTTGCCAGGAGTTCCGTCAACCGGGAAAAAATTCACGGTTACTGGGACTTCATTGTTTAAGTATAAGAACGGTAAAATCATTGAAATTTGGCAAAACTGGGATGAATTTGGATTGCTCAATCAGTTGGGTGCTCTATCTGCAAAATCTTATGCAGCTCAACGCTAAATTCTCATATCGGGCCGAAATTTCTCTGTTTCGGCCCACAATTTTCTATCTATCATTTAAATAAAATCTTTACTTCGTTGTATAAGCAGTGTTTGAGAGGTGCCTATGATTGTTGACGCAAAAGAATCAGAATCTCCCATTCTAAATCGAATTAAGAACAACAGCTTTCTCATAAACTCCCACGATTGTCCGATTATCATTCGTGTGAAGGGAGTGATAGGGAATGGCCGTTTGTCTTACTTGGTTGCTGCTGCAGCAGCAAGGGTTCTGATGGATGATGAAACGAATTTGTCTGAGACTATAAATGTGGCAGGTAAGCCTTGGACGATTGCTCAAAAAAAAGAAGAGGGTGGGCGGTTGTGGTCTCTTTTTAACCTTGTTCACATGGTATATCTCGACACTCACGCACGAACTTATGATGTGTATGATAATAGTTGGTGGTTGAGGAGCCCTACGATTGAAGAGGAAATTGAAGCGACCATTCCGTTCTTTGACCATTTTGTCATCCAAGCTTCAACTGATCGGTCCTTCATGGGACTCTTTGAACCGTATGAACGAGAGCTCTTTACCGATCCCTTCACAAAATTAGCAACAACCGCTTTTCAAGAATATGAAACTTGTTTTGGTCACAAAGATCACTTTCAGCTTTCTGATAGCGACTACCGGATCGTCTATTATGACGAACAATTTTCTTTAGTCAAACGGGATCATCCGATTGCCACAAATCCGGAGGTACAGCAAAGGACGGCTGAGATGTACTTAACGTACATCAAAGAAAAGTACGGGGAAGAAAAGATACAAGAAATTGATTACCGTTATTCATTAGAGTTGGACAAATTAATTGAAAGCAACATCGGGGTGACTCCTGAACATGTATATCGAGTGAATATCGGAGTGAATAATGTCGATATGTATGATGTGAAGAGGTTGTGGAATGCCCTGTGTAAAATTTATCAGATGCCGCAATGTGTTTCTCATAAAATGCGATTAGATGAATATTTAGAGAGTCTCTCAATAAGTATTCTTCCTAGAGAAAGAAGGAGGGCTCTTTATTATCTGATTAAGGAGAGAGTAAAATGGCGTGATCCTGTGAAAGGAGACCTGATCATGTGGCTTTACGAAGTGACTAAAAATGGAACGATAGAGGATCCTGAAGAAACTACTGTAAAAACATTTGATACTCTAATGAGCCTGCTGATCCCAGGAAATGAAGCGTGCGAAAGATCGTTAACTGGGCGAAAAATCTATGGGTTTATTCGTAGTTACTACTCGAATGCAGAGTCAGGAGTCATCAAGCCGTGGGTGGATCAACAAGAACTCTTTCAGACAATTATTCTCTTAAGAAACCAATTCAACGAGGACCTATTCTTAGAAAAACTTGCCCATGTTGTGGTGAAAAAACGATTAGCCAGAAAGTCGCTGAAAGGAGATTACCGCGTGGGGATTCTTCTTCCAGCTCCGGTAAAAGAAGATGGGCTTCAGCACTGGTATCGCGTGACCAGCTGCATCAGCACACCTACGGGTTTACTCAGTTATACCCTAAATGCTGCGACATCAGGGGATGTTTTAGATAAAATGAAATTGTACCGAAGCACCGATTCTATTGTCTCCCCAAGTTCAGTTTATAATGACCTCAATGCCATCAATTCTCCTGGATACGAAGGAAGAAATATTGCCGAGCCTTATGAATATTCGTTTTTCAAAGAAAGCACGATTCCCATCTGGGTCGCCTATACAATTTTGGCAAAACGGAAGCTGGAAAATCTGGATCCTTATGTTGTCTCGATAGATGAAGTGGATGCCATCTACCAAGACCTGTTGTCAGCAAATGCCTCTCTCGATCACGTGCTGACAACCGATTATAAAAAGAAAGATTTCCGTTCTATCATTCGGGAAAATGATGTGATCTTGAATGAGTTGTACCGTCTCAAAAAACTTGAGCAGTATAAAAGATGGAAAACTTCATGTAGTTTTGGATCTTACACAAAGATTTTGGGTTTTTTGACTGGAGCCATATCGAGTGAGGATGTGCAGAGTGAAGAAAAAATTGCGCAAGAGTTGTTTGATCAATTGGAAGTATTTTCAGAACACGAAGAAGATCCAGCCCGAAAATATGACATCGTTCGACTGAAAGATCAACTGTTCCGGCATGTACTGGTCTATCACGAACATTCCTTCCTTTCTGGGATTGAAAGCAAACGGACTTCCTATTGCGATATTTTAAATTTCAAAAGAATCTATCATAGCATTGAAAAGGAATCAGATAAGCTGACCCTTTTGACCTCTTGGATCAACCGACTGGAAATGATAGCTGAGGAATTGGAAGAAAATATTGAAGAGAAAATCGGTGCCAATTTAACCTTGCTTGGCCATAGTTTAGGAGGAGCTGCTGCAAGCTCTCATATTGTCTATTACCTTGTTGACAAAGATCGTGTTCCTCTCCCCGGCCACCAATGTATGGGATATTTTTGGTGTGATCCAGGAATCAATGATGAAGATAACGAGAAATTCAAGTTGTGGGGATGGAAACACAAGGATTTGTTTCGTGAATTGGAAATCGCATTTTGTCTCAAAAGACGCTTGGAAGTAGGGGATGTTGTGGCCTTGGGAGGAGAAGTGCATCTTGGAGCAACATTTTCTGAAGAAGAAGATGCTAGGTTGAAAGAATGGCTGAAATATGATTTTCGTCTTCGTGAACGATTAGAAAATGCGAGTAACTTAGCAATCGCCCTCTCTTCCAGCGCTCATGAAACACAATTTGAGGAAGGTCAGGTTTACGATCCTGAATCTGGAGAAGGAGATTATATTGAGACTGAAATACCGAGTCATGTCCTGGGAAGATTTGATCATCGAGGAAAAATTGTGACGTTAAGAGATGAAGAAACAGATAGTTTTGTCCGTCACGAAGTGGAAGGAGAAAAGAAAAATGAAAACTGGCTTGAGATTTTAGATATCTGGAAGTTGGGCGGAATCCATGCTCGTGTGGAAAGTGAATGGGTGCGAACCAATCGTTACATTTCGTTATTATACTATCTGCTATACGGTTCGGATGATGTTGATAGAATTCTTGATTTGACTGATGAACGGGGAGTTTTTGCCGTTATGAAAGAAGGAGTGATCACGAGAAGAATTGAGAGGGAAATTCCGGAAGAATCTCCCTCTTTAGGTTAATTAACTAATCAATAGAATTAGCACCTTCGCTCTGAATCTTTTTATAAATTCTGATGCATTCTTCGACACGTCTTTGTGAAGGAGGATGTGATGAGAACAATGCGATGCTATCTTTTTTACTTCCAAAATTATTCATAAACATCTGCTGGACCCAGATACCAGCTATGGAGTCGTATCCTGCTTTTTCTGCGTACTTCATTCCGATTCGGTCAGACTGATACTCATGTGAATGACCATGTTTGCATGTGGCCACTGTTCTACCAGCACCCCATAGCATATCAAATAGTTCTTGTGCAGCTTTATTCGTTTTTTCAGCTTCATCATTTTCAACTTTTCTATAAATAAAAATACCTAAGGCTAGTTTGATGATGCTACTTACGGCAAAGAGAATCATCCTCATTTGCATTTTCATGGCACCGTGTGCGGCGCAAGCGTGGGTGATTTCATGGCCAAGAACAGCAGCCAATTTGTCTTCATAGGTAAGGTCACTAAAATCATGATCATCCACTGTCACATCTTTATCTTCTTTTTTTAATTTATTAATGAGACCGATCGTGATGCAAATTTTTCCACCTGGCAGACAGAAAGCATTGACTTCATCGGATTCAAGAACACGAAATTCAAAATTTAGCTCTTTCCTGTCACAATGTTTGACGAGCCTATTACCAACTTCTATTACTGTGACACTTTCAACATTCTTATTTTTAGGACAAAGTTCATCATAAGCGTTTTCTCCAATTGAGTTTTCTACGCTTGTTGGGATAATGCGAAATTGTCTTGATTTTGTGACGGGATTTTTTGGAAAAACTGCATTGAAACAAGTTCTGGTGACCTCAAAAGTCTTGTTGACGGCTCTGCATCCAAAACTCACTGTTCCACGAATTGTTCTTGAAACAAACGCTGTTGTATCTTGTATTATCTTCATAAATAACTCCTTTTATTTAATAAACTGAATTTATTATACACTATTTATATTTTTTAAATCAACTAAAGAGATTTGTTTATTAGTTTAAAGATATCTTAAATAACTTAATAATTTATTAATATTCTTCGGACTATTTTACCGCGAAGATCGCGAAGACCGCGAAGATGCGCGAAGACAAGACTTATTCAGTGTGATTTTCTGAGAAACGTATTCATGAGATTGATTGAAATGAGTCCATTTCTTCGCGCATCTTCGCGGTCTTCGCGGTCTTCGCGTTAAATAAACTAAGCACATCTGAAATTAGAAAACGGCAATGAATGAAAAACAAGCGGTGTTGGACATTGTGCGAATTTTGCCCGAAATATCTCCGCGATTTTCATTGCCTGCCGTGGTCACAAATTGTCGAATCAAAGGATTCTTTGAAAAGATATGGGACCAAGAGATATCGATGTAGGCATACTCACAGAAATTCCATCCCCAACCGGCAGCGATGGTGGCGTTTTCTTCTCCGTAAAAGATCGGAGTCTGCACTTCGGTTGGCACGGGATTTTGTTCGTACATGCCGCCCATTCGTAAATACCAGTTTCGGCATGGGCTGGAATATCTTCCTCCGATGGAAATATTAAAGGTATCCCGCCATCCATCCTGGACTAAGACCGTATCAGGTTGGTTAATATTGGAGTATTGAATCCGAATGCCTGGTCCTCGGGACCAAGCCTTCCAGCAGAGACCGGCAGAGAACTCGCACTGGCAATCATGATAGTAATGGATTCCTGCCATGATCATATGAGGGCAATGGATTGTCATTTCGCCGTCGCAAATGGGTTTATAGAGTCCATTATTTTCACTGACTTGTTCTCCCATATTTCCCAAATGGAATTTTGGGAGAAAACTAAATTTGTGTACCACTTCTGACCGATAGCTGACTCCCAGACGAATGTAATAGCAAGGTTTCAAAATCAAACCAACTACCCAACCATAGTCCCAATCTGCAGCATTGACATTCAAGAAGCCGTCTTGATTGCCGGCCGAAGCGCCGTTGATGGCTAGCTGTTCGCCAAGGGAACCAAAGTCAATCGCTTCTTCGTACTTAAGATTGAAGTAGTCGATCTGGCCGCCAAACGCAACACACAAAACATCTCGGATGCTAAATGCTAAAGAAGGGGTGATGTTTGTGGACATGATTTCAAGACGTGTTCCATAGTAACGCCCAATCCAATCATGTGCAAAGTTCTCCCGTCTTCTCCACGGTGTCGTGATGGCGATTCCTAATCGAAGCCACTTTTTCATTTCTATCGAACCGTAAATTCCACCTCCACCAATAGTAGGGGCAAAATCCTTTAATTCAGGACTTTCTGTAAGAACCGTCCCCCTAAATGTCGTTCCTACCCCCTCGGTAAAGTCATCTTTTGGCATGAGAAAACTGGGAGACACACCAAACTGATGATCATAGAAATAGCATGTGACTGCAGGGTTATAAAATTGTTGTGTGATGTCTTCTGTTCCGGCAACAGCACTGGCATAAGCCGTTCCCATTGTGGAGGCTGAGAGTGCCGGGTAGAAGTAGAGTTCCGCCTGGCAACGAAGAGGCAACAAAAGAGATAGTAGGAATAAATATCTAAAAGTCTTGCGCATTGAACCAAGTCTTGTAAAATCTTTATTTATAAGATAGGTTCCTGTTTCTGTAAATGCTTTTTAAATTTGAGTCCCTCTTACTTGATCTTTGAAAATCAGGTTAAAATGCTGCGTATTTTGATTCCGACTCCACATCCCTCTTCCCCCAGAGCGAATACGCGATAGCTCTCGAGCAAAACGTTGTTGAGCCCTTTCTTTGACTTCTCTGCTAGGACTCTTCATATTATTCTTGATGCT
>JAAKFL010000061.1 GCA_011065065.1 Chlamydiota bacterium
ATAAATCACCACAGAGGTCGCAGAGAACTCAGAGAGAATCTCATTATTTCTTTCTCTGTGTTCTCTGCGACCTCTGTGGTGAAATTATATTTTATCAACAAATTTTCCAGCGGGAATTGCTGTAAACTTAGTCACTTTGAACAGAAATTCTAAATACAATGTGCCGTCCCTTCAGGACTCAAAAAAGAGTCCTGAAGGGACGGCATATTGCATAAGTCAACTTAGCAATTCGGAGTTCCAAATTAAGATGTTTCCACATGCATTTTGGGATCCAAGGCATCTCGCAAGGCGTCGCCCATGAGCGCAATGGAAATCAGCAATAAGGTCAAAAGAATGGCGGGTGGCCACAAGAGATAGCTTTCCCCAGGAAAGGCTTTTCGTCCTTCGTCCATCAAGACTCCCCATGAACAAGATCCTTCTTCACCAAGACCTAAAAACGACAGGCCCGCTTCGCTGGTGATGGCTCCCATTATCGCAAAGGGTAACAGTGTCAACAGAGGAGGTATCGCATTCGGCAAAATGTGCTTCATAATAATATATCGATCAGGAAATCCTTGCGCATGACACGCTTCCACATAGGGGAGATTCCGCTGTTTAAAAAACTCACCACGAATATAACGACTAAATCCTGTCCATCCAAATATCCCAATCACCGTCATGACAATAAAAATCGATTTCGTTTGAAGAATCGCAACAACCAATAACAACATAAAAAATACCGGCATCGATTCCCAAACTTCAAGAAGTCGGCTGAGCAAAATATCTATCCTGCCTCCATAATACCCCGCAACTGAGCCCAAGGGGACTCCGATCAAAAGAGCAATCGAAACCGAGATAATGCCCACAACAAGTGAAATGCGCACACCAAAAATCAAGGCCGCTGTCAAATCCTTTCGGTTAATGCGTGTCAGCTGCCACCAATCGACTTTCCGGTTCAAGGCTTGGCTCCCTCCTGCATCATCCTGCCAGTGAAAAGGGCGTATTAAGGGCATGACCATATGGTGAAGTTTCCGGCTTTGAGTTTCTAACCACTGCTGCTTATTTATAAAATAATCGAGACGTGCTTGTTTGAGAGGTTGATCAGGGCTAGCTTTCAATGATTCTTTCAGTTGACTCACAATTTTTTCTTGATTGCGTTTTTCAATTTGAAACAGCGTGGGAAGGTCTTCCTGACCCACTTCTCGAACGATTTCTTCATTTTGTTCTTTTAATACTTTATAGCGGACAAGTTCATTCAATTTTTCATAATCATTCATAAAAGAAAGTTCAAATTCCCATGATGCAACGTCGAGTCGATTTCCAGATTTTATCGCGTTTTGAATAACTATCTGTTTTTTATGGTTCAAAACCGGTTCTGAAGCGGGATCATCCGGAGGTCCAAAAGCAAAAAAGGTAAAGAGACCAAATTGAAACATGGTTAATATGATAAGAACTGGATTTCTCCAACGTTTTAAGGAAAAAATTGTGATCAAAAAGACTGGAAGAGTAAAAATCAAAATATTGAAAAAGAGATCAAGCCGTTTTGTAAAAAATCCTCTGAAAAATAAATAGCGAAAAAGAGGATAATACCATTCACCGTCATATTCAACGAACAGAGGTTTACTGGAAGCCAAAAAGGGCGCATACACCCCTACAAGGATAAATAAGCAAAGCACGACCAATCCCAAAACTCCAAGACGATGCCGAAAAAATTGATTCCAAAAATTTGTCATTCTAGTGTCACCCTCGGATCTAAAAGTGTATAAGAAATGTCGGCTAACAAATAACCCACCAATGTTAAAAAGGATCCCGCAATTGCAGAAAACATAATCACACTATAGTCTCGATTTAAAACGGCATCATAAAAAAACTTCCCAAATCCATCAATTTCAAAAAGTATTTCCACAATTAAAGAACCTCCTAAAATGATTCCTAATGACCCCGCAATCGATGTGACGATGGTAATGGAAGCATTGCGACCTATGTATCGGCTCATAATTTTTGAACGGGGCAAACCTTTGGCATAAGCCGTTCTCACATAATCCTGACGTGCCACTTCCAAAACCGCTGTTCTCGCTAATCGAGTTTGTGTGGCCAATGTTCCATACATAATAGCAATAATGGGAAGAAATATATGTTTGAGAATATCCAATAATCTTTCTAAAGTTGTCTGCTGTTCATAAATCTTATCAGGACTGGTAAATCCGCTGATGGGAATCGGAGTATGGGTAAAGGGGAAATCATATTTCAATGCGATTTCTTCGATTAAAAACGGAGCCACCACAAAAATTGGAATGGCATACAGAATCAAAAAAATCGTGTTCAGACTATAGTCTAAAGGACGATTTTGTCTGAGCGCCATGATGAGACCAAAAAATAAGCACAGGAAAAATGTGATGATCATGGGAGTCAAAGACAAGGTCAAAGAATACTTAAATCGGCTTGTCACCTCACTCACAACGGTTTTATTGGGATCATCACGCAATGTACCGAAGTCCAAAGTAAGCACACGACTAAAGTAACGGAAAAAACGAGTTTCAATAAAAAAGATTTTGACTTTTTTCCAAAAACCGGGCTCATAACCTAATTTCAAGGCATTTTTCTTATACCATTCATTGAGTTTCTCAATCTTTTCATTGATAGTGGATTCACTGTCAAAACGACTTGGCAGCATATCTCTTAAAAACTGATTTTGTTTTGAGATGCGACGGTTTTCTAATCGCTGTTCTCGCGTTAAGTTTCCGCCTAAATGTGCTTGCTGAGTTCCCCCTCGAACAAAATATCGCATAGCCACAATTTTCACATCGATGAGAGTTTCCCCAGTCATGACATTCAATATTTTTGGCATCACAAAACGCGCCTGATCTCCAAATCTCACTCGCAAATCTTGTAATTTTTTGAAGGGAATTTTTTTCTCAGTGAGCTTCCATATGGACTCGTCAACCCGTTTTTGAGAAATATTAGGCCACAAGTTAAAGAGAATCGGAAGAGTCAATCCATACCGTTCCCGAAACTGTAAATAGCGGTGATCGGCGCCAAAAGCACCTGCTCCACTTTCCTCTTTTCTTGCCTCGCCACCAGGTGATATTTCTGTCACGGAAGTGGGCTCTCCGGGTGCCATATTGATAATGATAAAGTTGACGACAATGATAAAGAACAAAGTGATTGGGAGTAAAATGAGTCTTCTGACTATATAGTGAAACATTTACTTTTCCTTTATCCAAAAAATACTAGATTGCGGTTGAGCCACGTTTGCTCCGGGAATTAAATCTTGTCGATCGGCAGGAATAAACACATTCTGAACGTTGTTTCGATATAAATAGACTGTTTTGGGAGTATACAAAAATGTGTATGGAGCCTCTTCGTGCATGATTTGATGAAACCGGTGATAAAGGGCGATCCGTTTTTCTCGATCCGATTCAAATTCGAGCGCATCGATGATTTTATCGGCTTTTTTATTAGAAAATCCTATCGCATTCGACGATCCCTTTTCTTTTGCACCTGCTGAGTACCAAAGTTGTCTGGGGTCTTCAGGAGGTGTCCCCAAACCCCATCCAAGTGCCAATGCATCAAATCCCTTTTCGTCAAATAAAGCCGATAAATCGGCTAAGTCGACTCCGTTCAATTGACAATCAACACCAATTTCTTTAAGCGCCGTCGCTACATATTCACAAATGGCTTTTGTAGTTGGATTTTTTACATAAAACGTTAAAGAAAATGAAAATGGGATGACCTTACCATCCACTTCTTTATCCCGGATTCCATCATCATCTGTGTCATACCAGCCTTCTTCATCTAACAGCCTTTCGGCCGCCACGGGATCATATTGCCAAGGTTTGATGCTTTTGTCATAAGCATCTGACCCAATAAAAAAAGGGCCGGTGATTTCGACTCCCATTCCATTCAAAATGTTTTTAATAATCCGATTCCGATCAATAGCCATTGTCATCGCACGTCGCACCTTGGCGCTGTTGAAATAAGGAGTCGCCTCATTCCAACCGATATAGGAATAGCTTCGAGCCATAAAATCCAATCGTTCGATCAAATCCCCTTTTTCTTTCTGTGAGGCATAAAGATTTGATTTTTGAAAATTGTCCCATTCCACCAACTGTTTTGGTTGCAAAACGACAGTCTCAACAAGCCCAACTTTAAAATCTTGCCAAGCCGAGTCAGGATTCGCTTTAAATGTTGTCGTTCTTTTTTCCATCAAGGCCGCATACCGATCGTAAAAACGAGAATTTCGATCAAACAAAATGCGCCGCTCATTCCAACCACTGAATACCCAAGGACCACAGCTGACAATTACATTTTTGGCCCAATGTTCGGTGAAGTTTTGCGCCCATACAGAATCCTTGCGATAAGTTTCAGGATCAGAATCATTTTGAACGATTTTTTCTCCGTTTGGGAAATACTTATAGACAAACGAGGCTAAAGGACGGAGTCCTCCCGTAAGCAGCTTGGCAGCATAACGAGTTTTTTTTTCGCCATTCCAATCGACAACTTTCCATCGCACAACAAAAGTCTGATCGTCCACGACCTCAAAGGACTCAATATCTCCATAATAAGTCCGTAATGCTACAGCACCGGCCTGTTGCATAAACGGATTCATCATCGCATCGAACCAAAACTTAAAGTCGTGAGCGGTCACCTGGTGGAGCTGAGTGAACCATGGAGATAATCGAAAATCCTTCGAGAAATATGAGGCCTTCAACGGTTTCCAATAGAGATCATCGCGCAAAAACACCCAAAATTCAGGATTCCCTGTTTTGGGATTTGATCTTTGCTCGATTCTTTCCGCCGCCCCAGGGCCCAAGGTTTCGTAGATACCAAAATGCATATTTGAAAGGGTGATGGAACAAAGACCAATCCACTCATTCACTTGGCTCCAATTGCCAAAAGGGTGAAGATTTTTCGGTTTTCCGGCTGTTGCCTGTCGGTAATCACCAGAAGGGCGAAAAGAGCTCCCCAACATTTCCGGTAATGTCTTGATGTAAAAGGGATCTTCAGTGAGAAGGTTGGAATATTCAGATTTTTTTTTTGGGACCTTTGTCTCTTGAGTTCTTGGGGTTCCCACTCTGTCGATTAAATCATCGCGAACTCGGTCAATTTCGATACGGATATTCAAGAGATCGCTCTTTAAATCATTGACATTCTGTTCGATGCGATTGATATCATCTTCGATCAGAGACGTCGACCAATAGATCATTGCCGCAATGGCAAATAGGGCAAAACCCAAGATAAACCGAAAAATGTAAAGACCGATGGGTTCTTTATTCATTTTGGACCCTTTTCACGGATCTTAATGAATCGGAGGTTTTTCTCCAAACTGACTTCAATTTTATCAGGATATACAGGATGCTCATAGAAAATATAGACGGTAAACTATTGCTCAAAATCCATTCTATCTATCCCTAAGGTCATAACATCAAGATTGTTGTGACTAGGAATCCTGTTTATCCTTTCTATCCTGTAATAATATTCTGCCGTTCCTGACTCTCGCTTGACAATATAGAGTTAATTTTAGAAGATTTGAATGAGAACAAAGAAGTGGTGATTTTATGGAAATTGCTGAAAAGCAAGAGTTTAAGGAATCTCATGACCATCCCGAATGGCTCCAGAGCGTTCTCATTGTTGATGATGAACCGATGACTGTTGAAGCGCTCCAACTCACTTTAGAAGGTGTTGGATTAGAGGTATATAAGGCTGAGTGCGGAGAAGAAGCTCTCAAAATCATCGAAAGAACTCCACTTGCTGTGATTATCTGTGACCTAAATCTCCCTGATATCACCGGACTAGAGGTCCTTAAGCAAGCCATGGTTTTGCAGCCCAACACAAGTCGAATTGTCATTACGGGGACGGCTAACCTCAATATCGCGGCAGATCTGATCAATATCACGCATGTTTCCCACTTTATCTTAAAGCCTTGGGACTACAATGTCTTAGTTCAGGCAGTTGAAAGTTCAGTAGAGAAATTTAATTTACTCCGAGAAAATCGCCGCCTAAATGAATTAACCTCATCTCAAACCAACGAATTGAAAAAAAATCACGAGAATTTGCAGCACGAACTGGCGATTGGCGGACGAGTTCAGAATTTGCTACTAGAAGGAAAAGTTCCCCACGATATTCCCGGAACTGAAATCACCGGATTGACCGTCCCCTCGAAAGTTGTTGATGGAGATTTTTACGACTTTTATCATTCTGCTCCTCACATTCTTGATTTTGTGATTGGCGATGTGATGGGAAAAGGGCTTCCTGCAGCCTTAGTGGGAACAGCCATGAAATTTCAGCTAGCACGTTTTGCAGCTCCTTCTATCCACCCTCTTGCTCATCAAAAGAACAAAGGTTGGCATTTAGATCTCATGGAACCTCACGACATTTTGAAAGAGGTCAATAATGAGATTTACACCTCGCTAGTCAAGCTGGAACACTTTGTCTCGCTCCTTTATGGACGATTCAATTTCAAAAACCAAACATTCACCTATGTTGATTGCGGATCAACCAAACCCCTTCACTATCAGAAGGATAAACAAAGGATAACGACGATTGCGGGAGATAATTTTCCCTTAGGAATTGGAACAGAGAATGAGATCTATCGTCAGAAAAAAATCAAGTTCGAAAAAGATGACTTGATTGTCTTCTATTCAGACGGAGTCAGCGAAGCTCAGTCTCCAAACGGAGAATTATTTGGGACAAAGCGTCTTGAGGCACTGATTGAACAGCACCACCATCGAGATCCTAATGAACTCATGGAACTCATCAAACGTCAGGTCTCACACTTTGCCCAAAAAGAGACCTTTGATGACGATTTAACCCTATTAATTTTCAAAATCAAAGATTCTTCGCATTTAGAAAACGCTATTTCCCGCGATATTGCCAGATTCAACAGTCACCTTTCGCAACTCAAAGCCATCCGAAAATTTGTCGAAGCATTTTGCATCAAAGTGATGGATCAATTAACCAGTGTTTCCAATCTTCTTGAACTTGTCGTCGATGAAGTCTTTTGCAATATCGTCCAACACGGGTATAAGGGAGAAAGTGGAAATGAAGTCATTATTCAAGCTGATTATCTTGATGACTGCATCATTTTAGAGATTTTGGACCAAGGTAAACCATTTGATCCTTCAGAAATTGAACATCCAAATTTAGTTGGTAAAAAGGATGAAGGATTTGGATTTTATCTTGTGAAAGATGTGGCTGATAAAATTTCCTATCAACGAAAGAAATCAGCAAACGGGTGGAACTGTTTAAGAATTACAAAAAAAATCGGTTATCAAGGGATGGATATGGAACTCTCACATTACAATAAAAATGACATCATCGTGATTACATTAGAAGGTGAAAACTTAGATGCTCGAGAGTCACCTGACTTTAAACAAAGGGTGAACGATTTAATCTCTAAGGAAGGATCCCACAATGTGATTCTCGATCTTGGATTATTAAATTTCATTGATAGTACTGGGTTAGGAAGTTTCCTCTCCATCATGCGGAGTTTAAATACTGCACACGGGAATATGAAACTGGCAAATATGTCAAATCCGATACGCACGATCTTCGAGCTTGTATGTATGCATAAAATCTTTGATATCTATGATTCAGTCGATGATGCGATCGCAGCTTTTCATAACGAAAAAGCGGGTAAAAAAGACTAAGAGGCTGTTTGATTAATGGCTCATATGATAAAAACATCAATGACACATAACTTATTTGAAATGACGATTTAATTTCAAGGAGTAGTTATGAAAAAAGTATATATTCTTATGTTAACGGGAACATTGGTACTGGGTACCTTAAGTGCCGATTACCGCGGAGGGACTTACACTCCGAAAAGATATCAAGGGAACTATCAAATTCAGCATGATAATTCCAAAAAGACCAGCGACTGCCCTGCATGTCGGGCTAAGGCTGGGAAGAACTATTACAAAACGAGACCACAAAACCGCTAAAAACAATTTATGGGTGGGCCACTGTTATGAAAAAGCTATTGTTACTCTTGATTTTTGCCGCAATCATAGGGCTGGGAATCGGGTTGTTCTATTATTGGCCCGAAATTGATCAAGAACTTTCGAAATTTTACAGTGGTCCAACCGAAGAAGTCTATTTTGAAGAAGATGTCGAGGAAACAAATGTTCCTCCCGAAGGTGATGAGGAAGAGACATTTGAATTCGAAGAGGAGACATCTGAAAACTTAGTGGCCCTCGCTGCGGAAGTGATCCATGAAGATCCCAAACAAAGTTGGATATATCTTCAACAAGCTCTTGAAAAGGATCCTTCAAACACCAATATCCACATTTATCGTGCACGGATATTGGAAAGTGCAGGGAAACCAAGTTTGGCTCAAGAGGAGTATGAGTTAGCTTTTGCTGAAAAATCGGAAAGTGCTCCCTATACTGATCAATATGCCGGATTTCTTATTCGGCGCGGAGAATACAATGAAGCGCAAAATCTTCTCAATGATCACCTAAAACCTCCTTCTTCAGACAGCATTTGGCTAAAAGCTTTGTTCTTAAACAAGGTCTATCAACCAATTCCCTTCCAATGGTCTTACCACCGCATCCCAAAAGGGCATGCGAAACCGCTTATTCATTATGTCCTCCAGCTCCCTAAAGGCCAATTTTGGAACGGGACAGAATATGAAAAAGTCAATTACGGACAGGATTATCTTGAAAACCAACAAATCACTTTTTGGCTACAGCTACTTGAAGCCTTAAACCATGACAAAAATCTTTTTGCACAGAGACTTATTGATGAAAGCCCTTTCCAATCAGAATCCTGGAACCCACAACTGGAAATTAATATTGCGCGGATCCTCAATTACAAACTCAATCGCACGCTCACTATCGATAGGAGGGCTCCGGTTTTCAACCGTTTCAACAAATCCGCTCAAAAAATGACTCCATTGACTTATGTGTTAGAAGGACTGGCTGAAAATGAAGAGAATACGTCAAACACCACACTTCCTAACGATGCCAGGGCTCTTTTGTTAAGCTCTGAAATTTTCACAGTGGCTCTTCTGGATGCAAAATGGAATGAAGCGGCCCTTCAGCTCCATAAGGTAAAACGCTATCCTTCTAGCTTCCCGAAAAACCTTGCCCACCATTTTGCTTTGATTCTGAGAAAGCATCGTGGAGATCAAGCTGCGCTTGAATTTGCTGAAAATCAAGAACCGACCCCTCAATTGGACCTTCTCATTGCAGAGCTTCGTCTTGAAACGAGTGATAAGAATCTTGCGATGAACCAGCTTCACCATTTGTCCCAACAGCCAGGTGACATCGGATTGCATGCGTCTCAGTTGTTGGCCGAAGCCTACATTGAGATGCAAGAGTACCAAAAAGCGAAGGAATTCATTGAGAGAACTCCGCACCTTGCCCAAGACACCTCGGGTCAAGAACTGATGGCACAGATCTTTTTGGACCAAGATCAGCCCGAATTAGCTTCAAGGATCTATGCGGGAATTGTGGATCAGTCTCAAGTAGCGAAAGAATATCTCGCTCAAAAAGCGATCGACGAACGGGATTGGGAACGAGCACGTGAGTTGTCAGAACAGCTTGCGGCAGAGTTTCCGGAGAACAAGGAATATCAGAGAAACCTCAAGTATGCTTTGTTTAAGCTTCAATAGAAAATTTTAACGCAAAGAAGCAAAGAAAAACAATTAAAAATTCTTTGCGCCTTTGCTTCTTTGCTTCTTTGCTTCTCCTAAATAACAAAATTACAAGTTACTTATTATAAACTATTTAAAAACATCCTGTCCATCCTAACTATCCTTTTTATCCTGTTTCCCTAGCACAGGATAACAGGATAACAGGATAACAGGATAACAGGATAACAGGATAACAGGATAACAGGATAACAGGATAACAGGATAACAGGATAACAGGATAACAGGATAAAAGGATAAAAGGATAAAAGGATAAAAGGATAAAA
>JAAKFL010000062.1 GCA_011065065.1 Chlamydiota bacterium
TGCAAACCACGCTGCGTGAAAGTTCCAGAGTGGAAATGCAAAAAATGTGTGACTTATGAATCACAGGAGTGCAGAAAGCGCTGCTGTAAAATGGTCCCACAATACTACTATGAGACATACTGTAAAAAAGTTCCAAAGTGCCACTATGAAAGATACTGCACTTACAAAACAAAAACAGTATACGACAAATGCTGCGAAATGGTGCCTAGATGTGAATATCAGAAATGCGTTTCTTACGGAAATGACAGCTGCAACGGAAACAACAAAGGCCACGAAAATAGAAATTCTCACTCAAGTGACAAGAATGGTGATGACAACAACGGATATAGCCATTAATGGTCTCTGTGAAGGGTTGTAAGTCTTATGACTTACAGCCTTTCTTTATAGGATTCTAAGAAGCTGAGTTCAATTCGGCTTTTCACAAAAGTTCCCGTTCCAATTGCGATAAGATCGCCTTTTTCATTGTAAAGTTTGGATTCCGAAATATAGCTGCTTTTTGTGGCATTCACAAGCTGACCAATGGCGGTTATTGTCCCATGGCTGACAGGTTTGAGAAAATGGAGGTTGAATTGGGTGGTCAGGGCAAAGGTATCGGTTAACAGGGAACTGGCTGCAAAATAAGCCACATCGTCCAACATCTTGAAGTAGACAGATCCGTGCAAGGCGCCTGCAGCATGAAAAAATTTTGGAAGCACTTCCATAGTGATTTCCGCCTTTCCCTCCGAAATTGTGATTTTCGGAGCGAATATCTCGTTGATATTCGCTTGGTGATACATCTGTTCTAATTTGCGGTAATGATCTGCATTGGATGTCATTTTACGGGCCCTATCCACATGATGCCCTTCTCTAGCCATCGAAAGTCATTATCAATCACTTTCTTGGCTATGCGGTTAGTGCTGCGGTCATCATTATCGGTAATGGCGGCAAAGTTCTCTTTAATTCTTCGCTTTGTGACCTGGCAGAAATGGTCGGCTAGCTCAATGGGGGAGTTGTTCTTCTGGTTTTTAGATTCACTGATCGCATACGAGCAAGTGGCTGCCATGATGAAAAGGTCTGTTCCAATATCGATCAGGCGTCCAAGTAGCATCTGCTTGTGCTCCAATTTCTTTTGATATATGGCCATATAGATAAAAATCTTTCGGGCTAGAAGGTGAGAGGTTTTTTCAATGAATTTAAAGTGCCTTTCAAGATCTTCCAGTCCTGGATACGATGATGACGTGAATGACTTGAAAGTTTGTCCCATGTACCAACAGGAGTAATGACCAAAGAGTTTGGCGATATATTTGAATTTATCTGATCCCTGAAATTCTCCTTTAATCAGAGGAGAGATTCGCTTCAAATGGGGATCCATCGCTTCGCGAGTGAGGAATAAATGCATGATTTCAGTGGATCCTTCGAGTATCGTGTTGATACGGCAATCGCGCATGACCCTCTCCACGGGAAAAGGGTCTTCTCCTCTTGCTTTTAATGACCTAGCGGTCTCGTAGCCACGTCCTCCCCGAAGCTGAAGAGTGAGATCGGTAATGGTCCACAGGGCTTCTGTCGTAAACATCTTAGCCATAGCAGCTTCAATCCTGATATCCACTTCCCCCTGATCTTGCCATTGGCTGGTGAGCCAGGACACAGCGTCAATGGCGAATGTGGTGGAGGCAATATAGGCCAATTTGACTCTTCCTGCTTCATGAAGGCCTATGGGCATTCCCCATTGGACTCTTTCCGCCCCCCAACGCCTTGCAATAGACAGACATTGTTTAGCGACTCCTGCACTGGCAGCTGGAAGAGTGAGTCGACCGACATTGATGGTGTCAAGAGCCATGGCCAGTCCGCGCCCTTCATCCCCCAAGCGATCTTCTACGGGGATTTTGACATTGGTGAACCTCAAAAGCCCATTGTAGATCCCGTGCAGTCCCATAAACTCACAACGATGAACGATTTCGACTCCGGGAGTGTCCATTTCAAGAATAAAGGCGGTAATTTGCTGGCGCTCTTTTCCTTTGATCATTTTTGGGGCGGTCTTCGACACCACAATGATGACATTAGCAATCGTCCCGTTTGTGCACCACAGTTTTTCTCCGTTGAGAACATAATGGCTGCCATCTTCCGATAGCTTGGCTTCAGTCTGCATCCGCGCAGGGTCGGATCCGGCTCCTGTTTCTGTCAGAGCAAAGGCCGAAATAGCCCCTTGCCTGAAGCGGGGAAAATATTTTCTCTTTTGCTCTTCCGTTCCATAGAATTTTAGAGGTTGAGGGACACCGATAGATTGATGAGCGGAAAGGAGAACCGCTGTTGAGCCACAATAAGATGCGACTTTCATGATGGTTCGATTGTAGTTGGTTTGGGAGAAGCCGAGACCATTGTAATCTTTAGGGACTTTCATCGCGAACATTCCGATCTTCGCCATCTCATCACGAAACTTCATGGGAATTTCTCTTGTTCGGTCCACTTCATCGGGATCAAGTTCCTCTTGTAAGAGCTTTTCGACTCTTGCGATATACTCATCTCCCAATTCCTTATCTCGCGGATCTTGCTGAGGAAAAGGGAAAAGCATATCAGCATCGAACTTTCCCATAAAAAGTTGGCCCGCAAAGCTTGGAAGGCGATAGGCGAAATCGCGCGCTTCTTCGGCAATTTCTTTGGTTTCTTCCGCCGCTTCCTTTTCTAAAAGATCATGATCCATAATTCCCCCTCTTATTTTCTAATTCATAAATAAAGGGAAATGGATTCTTTGTAAAAGAAAATATTTAGAAGATACTTTTTGGAGCCCCGAGCGGCTATCGCCGCTAATATCACAAAGAAAGCAAATCGTGCCCGTGCCCGTGTGCGTGCCCGTGCCCGTGCCCGTGCCCGTGCCCGATTTTTCAGATCGATTCGGGCACGGGCACGGGCACGCACACGGGCACGATAATGACTTAATTTAACGTGAAATTCAGGTGCCGGCACGCTATGATTTCAGTTCCAGTTTCTTCAATACAGACTCAAACAATTTTGCGGAGGTTTCGGAAAGATTCGTGTCATCCACAGCCTCTATAAACCATTGTATACAATCTGAATCGTTAGCCGACCAAGTGGTGTAATACTCTGCAAGACACTCGACTGATTCGTCGAATTCATGAGTGTTTTCTAGATCAAACTCGCGGTCAGATGGATCGATCACCACTACAGTCCCATCTTCGTCGCGATGAACATTTTTGGGGAGAAAGTCAAAGAGAAATGTCTTTGGATCGATGATCATGTTGTTCACGATCTCTCGGATATTTCCAAGAGACGCTTTATCACCACATGTGAAGGTAAGGGGAACGTTTTCAATTTCGTAATAACCTTCTTCTAAGATATCCTTGTAAATTTTATAAACTCTTAGATCTTTTCTATTGCTTAATTTCTCAATAGCTTTTTGTGTTATCACCCGGCAGCTTTCGATCTTCATAGGGTTTCCATTTCCCTGGTGCGGGATCTTAATGAGAATCTTGGGCCTCCCTTCAACAGTGAAGACTTTATGGTAATTTCCTTCAGCTAAGTAAGTTAAGATGTAGATTCCATCATTTTTTGTTGTTAGTTGCTTTTTTTCAGGATTGCCAAAGTCTATTGTCCATAAATCAAGTTTGGGAAAATCAGGGATGCCTTTTCTTGACTTTTTTCTCCTAATTGGAGGTGTATTATTATTAACCAACGATGATTGTCTTTTAATCGGGTTCATATTTAACTCCTGTTTTAAATAGCATAAAAATTTTAGCAGAATTATTTTTAAAAATCTAGAGAATTTTGTTGCTAGATTTTAAAAATAATATTTGATATTTAAGGGGGCAGGAGGGGTATTATGCCGAAGAATTTGCCTCGAGTTCTGTTATTTTTACGATTGAGCATTTTTTTGGTGATGTTGATGTGGGTGTTGGATAAATTTGCTCGACCGACTCGAGCCTCATTTGTTTATGAAAATCTGTACCATATTCCCGGATTGACACAGCTTTTTTCGTATTTTATCGGCTTTGTGGTGTTAGTGATCATTATTGCTTTTGTATTTGGATGGATGAAGGTGATTTCGTATGGGGCAGTGTTTCTTCTCCATGCCTTTTCGACACTTTCGTTGATTCCTCAATATTTGAAACCTTTCGAGTATGATAATGAACTTTTATATGCTGCATTGCCAATGTTAGCAGCATGTTATGCTCTTTTTACGTTAAGAGAGTATGATACACTTTATGTGGTGGAGAAAAGGAGATGATCATTAAGATGTTATTCAGTTTGATTCTATTCAGTTTTTTTGTTTTTTCGTTGTTTGCAGATGAAGAAAATCATCTGGAAACCGCTACCTTTGCAGGGGGATGTTTTTGGTGTTTGGAACCTCCGTATGATAAAATCGACGGAGTCGTTGCGACCCGTGTGGGTTATGCCGGGGGAAATGTGGAGAATCCCACATATGAGCAAGTGTCTTCTGGGTCAACAGGTCATGCAGAAGCGATTCAAGTGGTTTATGATCCTTCAAAAGTGACTTATGAACAGCTGCTTGAAGTTTTTTGGAAGAATATTGACCCCACTGTGAAGGATAAGCAATTTTGCGATACAGGAAGTCAGTATCGTACAGCAATATTTCCAGAGAATGACGAGCAGATGCAGTTGGCGCAAGCCTCCAAAGAAACACTGATCAATAGTGGTAGGTTTGATGAAGTTTACACAGAGATCACACCCTTAACAAAGTTTTGGCTGGCCGAAGATTATCATCAGAATTATTATCAGAAAAATCCCTACCGCTATAAGTTTTATCGATTTACCTGTGGACGGGATAAAAGGTTAAAGGAATTGTGGAGTAAGTAGATTGACTTTCAATCATTATTGGATTAGAAGTTAGAATGGATTGAGGAAACGTGATTATGTTAATGGTTTTAAATGTTATCATTGCGATGTTGCTCGGAGCATTTGTAGGGAAGTTTATGGTTTTCGTTACGGACCACCTCCCGAAGATTCTTCTTGAAGTAGAAGGGGAACCGAGCGATTTCTTCATTTCTCCTAAGAGACGTGAGATCTTCCTTGCGATAGCAATTTCATATTCCTAAGTCATTGTGGGTATATGAAATTGCTATCGCAAGGAAGCTTTTCACCGTTTTAGGAAAAATGAAGAAATCGAATGATCGATTTACTCCAAATTATTTTTTATCCCAAGGCTTCTTTTTGTTGATCGGATAGCCATGTGTCGCTATCAAAGAGCTTTCCAATTTTCTCCACTTTTCTTCGCATCTCCGTCTGCGCATAGGCCAGCAAATTCGAGGCATCCTCAAGTTTGGAGGGATTGGTGATGCTGTTAGACTCGATCGCCTTTTTCAATTCGATCAGGTCGTCTGCCCTCATCAAAAACTGGAATTGATCGAAAGCCTTTTTTCCCATTAGATCTTTCAAGGCAAAATTCAGACTGCGTAAGGTATAAGTGTCTGAATGTTGAGGTTTAGATCGCATGACCATTTTTGCAAATTTCACATTGCGGTGTTCAGATTCAAAGTTTTTCACAAAATTAAAGAAGTGCTTACCTTGATCGCTCTCTTTGAAAGTGGCATATTCGATGAGCTGTGTCAAGAAATTGACATCTGTGACTTGCTTGAGATCAATTCCCTCCAGGCGTATGGCGGGGATTTTTTTAGTCCTCAGAGGGCATTTCACCATTTTTCCTTCATCGCCAATACTTGAACGATAAATTGACCATTCATATTTTTTATTCCCTTTATATTTAAAGCTGCTGACAATCGTGCGGCATCCTTTGGTAGGAGCATAAAAGGTCAGGGGCATCATGATCATCTGATTCCTAGGCAATTGCTTCAGATCATCCCCGAAGTCTTTTGCGAATCGTCTCGTATGCTTTTTTGTATTGAGAAGAAATCCTAACGGAATCAATCGTGATACCATGATCGGAGTCATTTTTTCCGACATATCCTTGAATGTATCCAGCGCCACCTTAGCTTTGTAACAAGATTCTGAAAAGGGGGTGTCATCAGGTCTGACATAAGGGAGTATTTTTTCCGATAATATGTTCACGATCGGTAGACTCAGTCCTCCTTCATAAGAAGCAGCTGCAGAAAATGTCCGTAAAATTTTATCTCCATGGATCTGCATGGAGGCAGTGAGTTTGTCCAAACCAGAATACCTCATAAAGATGTTGACTGCGACTCTTGTAATAAGGTCATTTCCTAATCGAGGCTTAAAACGAAACTTGTCGGTCTTAGAACGTTGGCAATATCTTGCCGACACCTCCTTATCTTTAGTGCTAAAGAACTTCAAAGCTATTGCAAATAAAATTAAAGGACTCCCAGCAATACAGCCTCCAGCAGCAGTAGCTTTTAAAAAGATGATAGAAACGCGGTTTTTTAGAGAGCGAGATTCATAAAAGACAGCGTGACGTCGATCCAACCGATAGCAATCAATTGTCTTTTGACCAAATAAAAACCTTGGTAAGGTTAATAATTTGTCTGCGGACTTTAAAGTCTCGCTTTTTCCTTCATAATCGAATTGATGTAAGATTCCACATCTCATGGGGCACCTCCTTTGAACCTATTTTGATCCAATAGAGAAACAAGGAGGAAAAATCAATGAGAATATTTAAGTTTCTAATGTAGAATAATTTAACTTTTTAACGTTAGCTTCAACAAGGCTTTTTGAACTGGTAGTTTGGTAGGTGGAAGTCACCGTGAAACCGGATTCTTCGAGAAGTTCTGCGATCTCATCTTTGGTGCGCTCCTTGCCACCAGGTGTCAAGGTAAACATGGTTAAATCGGAAAATTTTCCAAGACGAGTTCCATGTGTTTTCTCATAAAAGGTTTCGAATATTAAAAGGCGTGAATTCTCGTCACAAGCCTTTCGCAAATTCTTCAAGATTAAAAGACATTTTTCATCTGACCAGTCATGCAATATGTTACGCAATACATAGGCATCAAATCCTGATGGAATCGTTTCGAAAAAGTTGCCTGGGAACAGTGCTAACCGCTCATCTTGTACCAGCTTTATTACTGAAGGAAGGTCCATGACGGCTCCTGAAACAGCAGGGTACTTGTCCATAATAGTCAAAGCAAAGTTACCAAGACCACCACCAACATCTAAAAAATTGTTCAGTTGTTCAAAATCATATAGATCCAATATTTTTTTGCTGCTTTGTTTTTCGTAACAGGCCATGGCATTTTGGAACATAGCACAGTGTTCAGAGTTTTGATCAAGATGTGAGAAAAGATCTTGTCCGTAAGCTAATTCAAAAGGTGAAACACCATTGTTGATGCCTTCACACATCATCCCATGGGCGGCCCAAAGAAAAGGGGACCCTTTATAAACAGCTATGGCATGAATAGAATCTTCATGATCAGAAATGAGATGGCGCCCTTCTTCAGTCAGACAGTAAACTCCGTTTTCTTCTTCCAGAAGATGAAGGGCCACCAAAGCAGAAATCAAACGGGCTAAAATGGATTCTTCAATCTTCAATTCATTAGACAAAACATCTAAAGACTTTGGCTGTTCTTTCAGAAGATCAGGGAGACCAAGCCTTGCTGTCGTGGCCACAATCTGGCACACTTGACCACCATGAATCTTCTTGAGTAAATTGGCTTTGGATTTTTTCATCGTATCTTCACTTTATCAATACTTGTCCATTCAGTCCATAATTCCCTTTCATTTTTATCTAGAAATGATCATAAATAACTGCATCATGAGACACTTATTCTTTTTTCTTACAATCTTATTTTTCGATTTAACGGCGAGCCCTGATTTCGTTGTCTTCACACAACCGCACACCGGCACCCACTTATTAGTGCCTTTGCTTGAAGAACTGACAGGAAAAGAAGGGCTCTGGCCATTTCAATACTTTACACCCGACTCCTCTTGTGATGAAGAGACTTTTGAATATCTTGCCGAAGATCCCGAGTATTTGGCTTTTCTTTGGAACAAAACCCCAACTCCAAAAAAACAATTTTCACGTGCCTTGATCCATCTTAAAAATCGGAACCAGTTCTTATTTTTGCATGCTCCTTATACTCCTAACATGGAAGCGTTCCTTGCAGAAAATGGCTACAAAGTATTCACCATCGACCGAGATCCGAGAGACACTTGCATTTCGGCTCTTCTCCACTGCCGAAAATTTGGAACCGGTTTAATCGACGGTCCCTGGTTCCATGAAATGTCTTTTAATGATCAATTGGAGATGATCATTACCGGAACAGATTGGACAAATTCTGCACGACATCTGTCATGTGCATTTATGAACTGGCATTTTTCTCCCATAAGCTGCAACGTGAATTTCTCTCGTTTGTTGGGGCCGATGGGAGGAGGTGCGTCAGTTGACGAACAGATCCAAGAGCTTCGGAAAATTGCCCGCTTTTTAGAAATTGATGTGTCAGACGAGCGGCTCATTGAAGCCTTTTACTCTGTGTATGGAAAAGGGCATACCTTTCACAAAGGAAATGTGGGTATGTGGGAAGATTACTTTAATTCGGATAATAAGTGGCTTTTTAAGGACCAAATGGCCGATATATTGATCAAACTCGGTTATGAAGAAGATAGGTATTGGTAAACAGCCTCTAAGGTAACAATGTTCCATTAATGATGAAAATTTTATAAGGAGGAAATATGTCATTTGAGATGAGAATTAACGACATCATAATAACAGATGTAGGACAGGCTAATGCTTGTTTGAGTACATGGAGTAGGTTTATAGAAGAAACAGGCTATGGAAAAATGACTGTGCTTAGAGACGGCGAAGTTGTAGAAGTAAAAATAATTGAAAAAGATGATGATAAAGCGATAGACTTAAAGATGTCTGATATCAGACTTCATCACACATACAAATATATTCATGAGATATGCTCATCCGGATGCCCAGAATTATCCAAGCATTTTTTTGTCGAGGTCTCGGGAAATGATACGGCTAGTAAGCCTGTGAAATTTTCTCTTTATATCAATCACACTTGTGAAGATGGACGGTCATGGTATAAGTCGTTTTTGTTAGGACGATTGCAAAATGGTTAGCAGAAGTTTCCTATAAAGAAATCGGGGAAACTGTAGAAACTCTAAAACAGAAGGTCTTTTGGATCAAGGCTCTTACGCAATGGTAAAATTCATTCTTTATGCTGCACTATACGCCGTGATCATCTATTTCGGTCTGTTAGCATTCTTATACACCTTTCAGAATTCTCTCATCTACTTTCCGAATCGATCCATCACCACCCCTCAGAAAGCGGGGGTTCCCGAAATGAAAGTGATTGAGTTGACAACAAGCGACGGTCTGAAAATAAACGCCTGGTATAGTCCTCCAAGGGAATCTTCAAAGCCGATAATTGTCTATTTTCATGGCAATGCGGGAAATATCGCTAATCGGGGATTCATTGCCCGCTCTTTTATCAATAAAGGGTATGGGATGCTGCTGCTTACTTATCGGGGCTATAGCGGAAATCCAGGAAGACCCGGTGAGCAGGGCCTCTACAATGACGCTCGGGCAGCTCTTCGCTTTATCAAAAACGAAGGTGTGCCTCCACAGTGCCTTGTCTTCTATGGGACCTCAATAGGAGGTGCTGTGGCCATCCAGATGGCGACAGAGTTTCAGGTTGCCGCCATCATTCTGCAATCTCCATTCTCGTCAATTGTTGATGTCGCCAAATACCACTACTTTTTTTTATTGCCTTTCACAGGACTCATAAAGGATAAATACGATTCATTGTCAAAAGTCAATATGATAGAGGCACCTGTGCTCATCATTCACGGAAAAAGCGACAGAATCATTCCGCCAAAGCTGAGCCGTAAACTTTTGGAGGAATTTCCGGAACCTAAAGAAGCTGAGTATATCCCCGGCAAAGGTCATAACGATCTTTTTGAGCC
>JAAKFL010000063.1 GCA_011065065.1 Chlamydiota bacterium
TTTTTGACAAGGCACTGAGGATTCATGTTCGCCTTATCATGGTGATTCGCAAATCGGGTCTCATTGCCTCCCAATAAAGCATCCACCATAAAATAACAGAATGACCAAAATCGAGTGGGGTAATGGAGACAATAAGGATTCTGATCGGGTCTCATGCGTAAATATTCCCGTACGACACCCGTGTACTCACCAACCCACTCTCCCTCTTCAAAATCTTTTTCGGCAAATAAGCCATAACGGATCCGATCATCAATCCATCGAATAGAAGTTGGTGCCACAAATCCCGAATCAAGCTCATCGGAATACTTCTCTCCCATCTTCCAATTTTCCAAGGTTCGGATACGCAATAAATAGGGACAGTTCTTGATGACGAATTTGAGAGTCGAATAGCGACGAAAACGTAAGGTGCGAAAATAGGGGACTCCAAGCAAATCATTGAATTCATCAGGAGAATAAACTCCAGGTTGTGGCTCCCCCTTTTTTTGGATCAAAATCTCCTTTTGGGGGATTGTATGGAGCTGAGATTCGCACTGTTTTCGTCCTAAAAACCTGGCTAAATCTACAGCTGTTAGACCATATGAATTTGGTCGATCCGGTTGGTGCCCTTCCGCAATGAGAAGCTTGACCTCATCCGGCCGATTTTCGATGATAGCGAGGTGAAGGGGGCTTTCTTTTGATCCAAATAATGTCATTTTTTGGGAGCCAAGGGTTAATTTTTGGAGCTTTTATAAGCCCTTATATCTTAAAATTTTAAGCTCTACCTAGTAAATTTTGATATTACAGGAAATTATTGATTTTTTTAAACATTTTTTGAAAAAACACTTGCTAAAAAATACATTTTATGGCAAAATATTTATTTCAAGATGTGTAAAACTTTATTAAATTGGAAACTTTTAAGTTTTTATAAAAATAACATAACAATAGGAGAAAACAAAATGTCTTTGGAAGAAAATCAAGATGTTAAGGTCATACAGCAAGACCCTGAAAGGGAGTTTGTTTCGATTACAGAAGCAGCTGAGATCAATAATGTCACAAGACAAGCGATTTACGTAGCGATTAAGCTGAACAAGCTGAAAGCGAGAAAGGAAGCGTCACGATGGACGATTCACTTGAATGATTTGGCTGACTATCGTCAACAGAAGTATTCACGAAAGAAGTCTATGTTTGATGGCGAGTTGCTATTCGACAATGAGAAAGGATTTTATTCTGTAAAGCAGGCTGCTGAGATGCTTGGTGTCCCTGTTCAGAAGATCTATTATGCGACTCGAATTGGACGTCTTCAGGCTCACCGAAAAGGTTCTGCTTGGGTGGTTCACGAAGATGACGTGAAGCAATATAAAGCGACTTATGTAGAGAAGAAGGTTAACGACGTTCAAGTTGGGTAAGTGACCTTTATGAATAGGCGATTTTGAGCGCAGGGCGTTTTATGCTCTGCGTTTTTTTTTAATTGAACCGCGAAGATCCTGTTCATCCTGACAATCCTTTTATCCTGTTTTTTTAGCACAGGATAACAGGATAAAAAGGATTGTCAAGATGGACAGGATGTTTTTAAAGATGATTTATAATGGGTACTAGACTTATTCATATTGACTATGTGATGATACTTTATAGAAATTAAAGGGTTTTAATGGAAATAGATCCTGTTTCAAGAGGCCAAAGTACCTATTTCAATGAAGATTTTGGGCTCCCACTTCCTGTGGAAATCATGCTGAAAATCTTCAATTTTTGTGATGCGGGAACTCTCGCCAGCTGCACCTCTGTAAAAAGATCTTGGAGCCGACTTGCCCAGGATAAAACCACTTCCCTCACACGTCTAAAAAACGAAATCATATTTCTGAATCAATTGCGCACAGTAGAGCCGCAAGTCTCTCCAAAATTTGAATTAAATCAATACTATTCCGAAAATATTGCGATCAGATCCTGTAATTGGAATAATTTTCATGTGTCAAAAGAAGGCATCTTATTGATCAATGATGAACAGTCAACAACAATATTTGGTTTAGATAATGGGTACGACAAAGTAAAAGTTGATGGGAATTTTGAACTCTTGACCTCGAATGTGAACTTTTGCGTTTTTGTTAAATTGTATTCCCATGATCAATTCGTGATTCTTTCTAAAGAGAACCCAGAGGTTCAAAACAGACATGTTGTGTCTTCGAAAATTATTGCAGGATTTTTTGAGACAGGTGATGGTCTTTTTTTGGTTCATGATAATATGGATATCACCTATTGGCAGTTAGATGATAAAACAAAAGACCATGAGGTCATTACCTATAACCCATTTCCAGAAAGTCGCATACGTGGTCCAAAGATTCGTTCTTTGAAAATCGGCGACTATATTATCGAGTATTGTTGGTGTGAAGAGGAGGAAACAGGCGAAGCCATAGCCATGAATCTCAAAACAAAAAAGTTTGAAGACCCCTTTTTTCTCCAACAAATGATTAGAATGATTGGGCCATCAACAATCGAAAAGCACACACTCTATTCCTTGGAATTGAAAGGAAACGATCATCTTTTACAACTTGATGAAGAGAATTTTTTGTTGAACTTATGGAAGCTGTCTGAAAAAGTACTCAAGTGCGTCTGGTCAGTATCTGTGGAAGCTGAACTGCTTGGATCAGTTTCTTGTAACTTAGAAACCCACTGTCACATTTCATATTTGGATGCTCGTTCGATAGTTTTCGTAAAGGCTTACGATGATATTCTTAATTTGATGCCTCTTTATCAATGTATGGTTTTCAAAATCTGTCAATCTCAAGTCGTGAAAAATTTCATCATAGATGGATTTCTTAAATATCCTGTGATTTCAGGGAATTTTATTTTGGGCCAACGGCGTCAGGATAGAATGGTAAACATTACCCACATTCCATCTAGTCAATGGAGTGTCTTTGATTTAAAGAGTCCCGGTCAGTCTCTTTTTGATGCTTGTGTCAAGAAAAACCAGCTCACAATAGCTAGTGGGAATGAGTTTTCATATTCAGTTTCTACATACAAAACAGAATCCTGTTCATCCTAGCTATCCTATTATCCTGATTAGAAAGTGCTCTAACGAGTCTTAGGTCCCTTTTTTTCTTCGGATTTTATCGTAAAATCACGAATCAACAGACGTAAGTAAGACTGACTTTGAAACACATCGATTTGCGGAGTAAACACCACTTCTAACTTGAGGTCTTTGTTTCTCATCTTTGAACTATCTTGAGCCCGATTCAAGGCAATCCCTTCAAGTACTCGGTCTTTCTGCTCGAGATAAATTTTTAGATGAGCTTTCTCATGCATTTTTCCTATGACCTTTGGTGGCCAGGCCTGTTTGGCTTCTGTGAACAAAAGCGGTGCGGGATTTTCGTTGCCATGTGGCTCTAATAGGTGCAGTGATTCCAAGCAGTCATAAGTAAGATCTTCAAAGTTGACATAGGCATCGATATTTAATTTATTTTTAATGTCTTTGTCTTTTAAAGAACTGTTTGCTATGTCAAGAATTCGCTTTGTAAATTCAGGAATATTTTCCTCTTTGATTATCATTCCTGAAGCGATATCATGTCCTCCAAAATTCTCTAGTAGATCGGCACATTGTTTCAAAGCGGGTAATAGAGGAAATTCCGGAATCGAACGAATCGAGCCCTTACCAAATTTTTCGTTAATGGCAATAATAAATGTCGGGCGGTTGTAATATTTTGAAAGCCTTGTGGCAATGATCGGAATGACACCAGGATGCCATTTTTCTGAAGCTAAGATGATCGCTTTTTTCTCGAAAATTTGAGGATTATTTTTCAGAATATTCTCAACATCCTCGGTCATATTACGTTCAATTTTTTGTCGCTCGATGTTGTTCAGACCTAGCTCTTGAGCTAGTTTTTCCGCTTGGTTGCTGTTCCGAATTAAAAGAAGTTTCACACCGTCGTTGGCATTGGCGATACGTCCCAAACTGTTTAACGGAGGCCCTATTCTTGAAGCCACGATAAAGGTATTGAGTTCATTGGGGTTGACATCACAAACAGAGATTAACTTGGCGAGTCCGATTCTCTTTCCCTTTTTGATTTGCTCAAGTCCATATCGCACAAAAATACGGTTCTCTCCTATTAACGCCCCCATATCCGAAATGGTTCCCAGAGCAACCAAATCCAGATATCGCTTGAGATCAATCTTCTTAGGAGATAATTCACCCTCCTTCACAAGTCTTATGGTCACTCCATGAGCCAATTTGAAGGCTACCCCAACACCAGTTAGATTTCTGTCTGGATAGGTGTTGTTTGGAAGTTTGGGATTCAATAATGCCGTACATTTTGGGAGAACCTCATTTGGTTCATGATGGTCGGTGACAATGACATCAATTCCTTTGCTCACAAATGTTGCAATCTCTTTCGTTGCTGTAATTCCCACATCGACGGAAATCAGTACTTTGCAATCATTTTCCAGAGCGGTATCCAATGCCTCGATCAGCGTCGCCTTTTTTTTGGAACTGGGACTGGCGACAAAATAAATGACATCGACATCTGCTGATCGAAGAAATTCGGTTAACAGAGTTGTCCCTGTCATCCCATCGACATCGTTATCACCATAGATAATAATTTTTTCACCCTTTTTTCGAGCCTCACAAATTCGGTCTACGGCTAGGTTCATTTCGTTAAAAAGATAGGGGTCGTGGAGATCAGGGAGTTTGGAATAGAGGAATCGATGAATGTCTTCAAATGTACGAAAGCCGCGAGACACCAAAATTTGAGCAATGACAGGGTGTAACTTGAACTCCTTGACAATACTTTGCTTTAATTTAGCGTTATTTTTGGGGTGAACCCAAATCGGCTTTTCAGCTTTTGGTTTATTTCCATGCATAAAAATTTGGCTGTTTTATGTATTATGACACTTCTTCATATCTAATAATGGCTGAAAAAATGATTAAAAACAATTGAAAACAGTGGCTTAAAAATTTAACCGCGAAGATCGCGAAGATTTTGAAGATGCGCGAAGATTGGATTCATTTATAGTAACTTTACGATAAATGTATTTATATAACATATTTATTTAGAAACGTTTAGACTAGATTAATTGACATTAATCTGTTTCTTCGCGCTTCTTCGAAATCTTCGCGATCTTCGCGGTTAAATTTTTAAGCCACTTTTAGAAGTAAACTTTTGTTTCTAAATCTCGACTTTGAGCCCATCCCTTTTCAGGATCTGATTATGAACCCATAACATAACCGGAGATGCGATGAAGAGTGAGGAGAAGGTTCCCACTAAGACTCCTATGGCCATGATCAAGGCAAAACCAAAGATGCTTGGGCCTCCAAACAACACCAATGACATCAAAACTAACAGGGTTGTGCCTGATGTCATCAAAGTACGGTTCAATGTGATGTTCAGAGCGTGGTTGACCACCTCTGTAAACTTCGACTTGCGCATCACCCTCACTTCTTCTCGGATACGGTCAAAGACAATGATCGTGTCATTCAATGAATACCCAATAATCGTCATGATCGCTCCAATCGCTTGAAGGTTGATCTCAATCGCGAAGCCCATTAAGTGGAATAGGGCAACAATTCCCAGAGTAATCCAGACGTCATGTGCCAATGCGATCACCGCACTGATGGCATATTTGAATTCGAATCGGAAGGTAATGTACAACAGAATTCCCACAAGCGCCACTGTTAAGGCCATCATGGCACTGTTGCGCATGGTATCCGACAATTGTCCACTCATCAAAGACCAGTTTTTGTCCAAATTGATCAATTGAATTTCCTGGATTTGTAGCCCCTGTTCGGCAAGTGCATTGACGACCCACGTGATCCTCGGATTTTGCTCGTAATTGAAGGTGTATGAACCATTGGCTTTTTCTATGGGAAGCCCATAGAAAGGATGTCCTGGTTCTTCCATACTCATTCCTAACTGAATCCTCAATTGATTCGGATGACTCAACTCGCGAATCTCAATATCTCCCTGAGTCGCCCCTGCGGCTAAAAGAGCCTCGCTGGCGTCAAGACGGTAATTGGTATCAGGTTTTTCATCAAAATCTACCATCAGAGAGTATCCTCCGGTAAAGTCCATCCCAAACAAGGTATTTCGTTCCATAACAAGAAGGTAAGTTCCTGCGATGATCAATAATGCCGAGATAATGTATGCCGGCTTGGTATATTTCAAGAAGTTAATCTTTGTCTTATGGAATATGCTAAGCATTTTGAGTTCTGTATGTTTGGGATTTTGAACCCAACCTGCAAAGAAATATCGTGTCAAGAACAGCGCTGTGAACATCGATGACAAGAGACCGATAATCAAGACAACCGCAAACCCTTTGATTGGACCTGAGTCAAATTGAATCAGAATGAATGCCGCCATTAATGTGGTGATATTCGAGTCGACAATGGCACTGAAGGCTTTACGGTAACCTGCTTGGATTGCAGAGGCAATTCTTCCCGATATCGCAAACTCTTCTCGGATCCTTTCAAACACCAAGACATTTGCATCGACTGCCATTCCAATGGTCAAGACAACCCCCGCAATTCCGGGTAGGGTGAGGGCGTAACCGATACTTTGGAAAAATCCCCACATGATCAGCAGGTTGATTAATACCGCACAGCTGGCAATGACCCCAGCAAATCGGTAAACACTCACCATCACAATGATCACAAGTACTAAGGCGATGCAAGAAGCAAAAATTCCACGGTTTCTCTCCTCCTTTCCAAGTTCAGGGCTCACATTGTGCTCTGAAAGGATTTTGGGAGTATAACTCAGCGACCCAGCTTTCAGATCGGCGGCTAATTGATTGATTTCACGAGGGGTGAATCGACCGCTGATCGTTCCATTGTTGTTTAAGGCTGCTCGAAGTGTCGGAGCGCTTACCACTTTCCCATTCAGGATCACAGCCATGCGCCAGCCTCGTGGTGCAAACTCGGCTTTAGGAGTCCCCGAAATCCGCTCTTCCGCGAACTGGGATGTCCAGCTATACAGATCTTGCTGTGGAGATCCGTATTCACCTTGCTTCTTACCTTCGTATGAGCTTTTCACTTCGAAATGGAGAACGTAGCCCTCTTTCGGATCAAGCCCGACACTCACATTACTTAAACTCGATCCTTCCAAAGCATAATTGTTGAAGACAAAAAGTAGAGGATGGAACTGTCGATACCATTCTGATGTGTCTTCACCCCGATACATGGCCACCATGGAGAGGGTATCGTTAAATGTTGAGGTTCTCTTGTCGGCATAAGGATTTGCGAGACGTAGGCCATTATCTACAAGAATCTGCGCATTTTCGCTTTTGGGAAGAAGGGATTCAGGATTTTCTGGATCACCCCCAAGATGCCTCCAAGCAATTTCGCTGATGTTGTCAATATCCTTGCGGTTTGTGACGACAGCTTCGTCCCAAACTTCTTGCAAAAACTGATTCACAACAGGTGCAAGGTCTCGATTTCCTTGACCAAATTTTTCGTTGGCAATGTGGAAATACATGGCAGATGCTTTGATCAACTCATTTGCTGAAAAGGCTTGGGATCCCGGGAAATCGAGAATAATCGTATCGTTTTCCGTGCGGATCGTCCTCTCTGAGACTCCCATTTTATTCACACGGGTATACAGTTCGTTCATTGCCTGTTTCAGATCGTCAGGGTTGCTGACAGGTCGATTATCCTGGTCACGCAGCCCAATGCGTACTGTTTTTCCTCCTGATAGATCTAAGCCCCATTTCAAAATCTTGCGGTCGTCTCCGCGAAAATATTTTCGCGCAGACAGCTTGATATTCGACCAATAAGGATTCCGTGTTGGTCTTGGGATCACATAACGACCAGCGGGATCTAAGTCTACTTGAGAGGAAATATAGGATTCTTGCCACTTCACAAGATCCTCTTGCATGCGGTCTTCAATTTTGTTGTTCGCTAATAAACGTTGTTCAACGTCGGTGAACTCGAGGACGGCAAATTTTTTGTCCCCTTTGACTTGGAACTCTTCGCGTGTCGCCGCGATGAGATCGCTGTAATAGTTATCATAGGTGAAAATCAAGTCTTTCTGGAATTCTTTTGCCAGACGGGTAGGATTTATGGGAGCTTGCTGAAAACCATACTGCATCAACAACTGCCTCAAAGCGGTAAAGTCTGCTGCAAATTGCTTGCTAGGGTCTGACTCGGGACTGTCTCCATACTTACTGGCAATCCGATCAAATCCCTTCACAATCACATAAAGCGACCCAGTGTTAAATCCTTTTGGCAGTGCCGATGAGTCAGCAGCAGCTGGGCTATAAATGACTAAACCAAGCTTTTGATCCTCCGAACTCTCTGAACGATACTGTTCATAGCTTCTGATAGGGAAGACTTCCACCTTTAATTCTTTGTGAGAAGGAGACCAGCTATTTTTAAGAGTCGAAATGATTTGATTTGATTCCTTTTGGGCCAGTTTCCCCAGGTCCATCGTCAGCAAACTGGTGCTGTTTGTTAAGGAATTCAAATTGAGCACAAAATCATCGCCATGAGGTTTGAGCGTCTCATCACTTAAACGAGATATCAGAGCAATGCTGTTAAACAACAGTCGATTGATGTTCTCGCGCGCAATGGCGGCTGATTCCGTTGAATCACTCAGGGAAATTTTCTTCTGGATGTCTGGATAGAACCTGATTTGGACAATATCATCTGTCCAGTCAATGTAAAGATTAGAAATGAAGGGATGATATCCCTCGAGATTGATTTTTTGGATATAATCCTTCTTATCAATCGTCTTTTCACTTTCGCTCATGAGAGCCAAAAACTCATCCTTTGTCAAAGGTTTCTTCCCTGACGCAAATGTGGCTTGATTGTCCTTCAAAATTCCAATGGCTTGATTCAACGATTTGATTTGTCGTTCAATTAAAGCTTCGGACTGAGTCGCCGAAACGTCCACCAGCTTCCCTTCTTCTGTCTGTTGTTTTGCGGTTGTCTGCAAAGAACTCAGCTTGGACTTTAAACCATCTCGAAGGGATTCAAGCTTAGAGGTGAATTGACGAACGAGTTGTGACTTATTAGGATTGTCAATTTGTGTAAAGCTGGCGAAATAGCGCTTGGCAATGGGACTTTGAGGGCCAAATGTTTGATTGACATTTTTAATCTCGGCAGCCAGTGTCAACGCTAAATCATCCAATCGCTTATCCTTAGGATTGTTCACGATGGCTTCCATCCTGACACCTTGTAAACTTGGACCCACGATCGCTTCAGAAACCTCACTGACTCGTGAATAGACAAGATCGCGGTAGAAGGGGACAATCTCTCGATCTTCAGTAAATTTTTTAGAGAATGTAAATAATTGATCCACTTGACTTGGATCCAAATGAACCCCAATATTCCGTTCCACAATGACAGTGTAAAGACCATCTTCCTGGGGAATTACATCCGTAGCGTCTGGTCTTTCCCTTAATTGCGCAGGGACAAAGGGGATGGAGACCCCTGCCCTTTGAATAAATCTTTTAAATAGTTTGGCATCGCGTTCTTTTTCAAAACGGACATAAATAAATCGTGGGGATTGGGAGTCCAGTTCGACAGAACGAGCCTGAATCCCTAACAAATTGTTAAATGAACCAATCCACTCAATAGCTTCTTTTTCAAGACCATTCACTCGATTGATGGCCTGTACCGCAACTTCCTGAGCCTTCTGAGGACCAATCTCCTGCTTCAACGGCTTTGAATACCAAAATATAGTAGGAAGAATGCTGTATAAAATGACGGCAAATA
>JAAKFL010000064.1 GCA_011065065.1 Chlamydiota bacterium
GGAGAAGACACGATGGAATATCCGATGGATTCGAGGCTAACAGATGCACAAGTGGAAGGTCGGTTCGGTTATTCCACCTATTCTAATTATTGCAAACCCCTTCTGATCATTCCCTTCTTCGGATACGGGAAATTTTTTAGTATCAACAGCTTTTCCAAATCATTTCGATTGCCTGTGACCTACCATAATGAGTTTGAATTTTTCTCAGCTGGTTTAAAGACTCGGTTGATGGTTAACGACAACCTCACAATAGGATTTAATTTCAAATTAAAGTCGATGTTTGAAGGGCTCAGGCGGATTACTGATGATCCCAATCGAGAAGATGCCACAATTCGTATGGGCGACGAACTTCAATATTCCTTTGACTTTCCCATCCAGTATGATTTTTGTTATTGTGGCTGGCGAGTTTTTGCCAACGTGACCCCATTTTATCGATTACGAAATTATGGGTATCGGGCTCATTCCACATTTGACTTTTACGAAACGCAATTCAATCTCTTTGGACTGCGGTTTTTAGCAGGGGCAGATTTTTAAGGGACAGTATAGACGTATGGACATACTGGCCTTAAATTACTCAACTGTGACGGATTTAGCGAGATTTCGGGGCTGATCGATCTCTGTTCCCCGTTCAAGAGCCACGTAGTAGGCAAATAGCTGGCAGGCGACTGTCGCTGGAATCACCGAGAACTCATCTCTTGTGGAGGGAATCCAGATGATGTCATCTGCGATTTCTTCAATGCCTTCAGACCCCTCTTCAGCAATGGCAATCACAGGACCCTGCCTAGCCTTCACTTCCATCAGGTTGCTGAGAATTTTTTCGTAAGTGTACTGATCACCAGTCAAGGCCACTGTGGGGCAGTCCTGGTTGATGAGGGCTATCGGCCCATGCTTCATTTCACCTGCGGGATAACCGTTGGCGTTGATATAGGCAATCTCTTTCAGTTTCAACGCACCTTCCATGGCTCCGGGATACATATAGCGACGCCCTAAATAAAAGAAATTCTCGCATTGAGCATATTTTTTCGCTAAAGCTTGGATGGCATCTGCCTGCTGAAGAACAGCATCAACATGATCTGGGACTTTCTTAAGCTGGTCTAAAAAGACTTGTCCATCATCGCGACTTAAATGTCGCATGCGAGCCAAGAGTAAAGTGAAAAGCGAAATAACAGCGACCTGGCTGGTAAAGGCTTTTGTGGAGCAAACTCCAATTTCAATTCCGGCTCTTAAGTAAAGACAACTATCCGCCTCACGAGCAATCGATGAGTCATGTACATTGCAGATGGCAATGACGGTAGCCCCCTTAGCTTTGAGCTCCCGAAATGCCGCAAGAGTATCTGCTGTTTCACCGGACTGACTAATCGCAATCACGAGGGTACCGTTTGGAATAATGGGATTTTTGTAACGATATTCTGAAGAGATTTCCACTTGCGTGGGGATTCTGGCAATTTCTTCCAGCATGTACTCTCCGATAAACCCAGCATAATACGAAGTTCCGCAAGCAAGAATGATGATGCGCTTAACTCCGAGTAGCTCCGACATTTCAATGTCGAGAGAATCAAATTTTGCCGTTCCGTATTCATCGATGCAGCGAGCCGATAAAGCCGATCTTAAAGCTTGTGGTTGCTCAAAAATCTCTTTCAGAGTGTAATGTTCGAATTTTCCTCTTGTCACCTCTTCAGCCTTACCAATTAATTCGCGGCTCTCTTTGGAAACAGGACTCATCATCGAATCATAAATCTCATAACCATCTTTCTTCACCACTGCGACTTCACCACTGTCGAGAAAAATCACTTCACGAGCACTTCCTGTAAACGCATGAAGATCGGAAGCAAGAAACATTTCTCCTATCCCAATCCCAACGGCTAAGGGAGATTCATGAGACACCCCAATGATTTGATCGGGGTAATCACGATGGATCAAGGCCAACGCATAAGAGCCTTTTAATAAAGGAAGAGCCGCCATTACCGCCTTCAGAAGATCGCCTCGATAAAGATCAGAAATGAGGTGTACGATCACTTCCGTATCGGTTTCTGAATGAAAGACTACTCCCTTTTTGAGAAGCATGTCACGAAGTGCCGAATGATTTTCAATAATCCCGTTATGAACCAGGGCTAAAGTTTGGCCGTTATTAAAATGAGGATGTGCATTTTCTCGACTAGGCGATCCATGAGTTGCCCAGCGAGTTTGCGCAATGGCAATATCGAGTTCAAGACCCTCTTGTTCGACCTCGGCTTCCATTTTCGAAATTTTGCCCACCTGTTTGTTGTAAAGCATTTTCCCATCATGAATCCCCGCGATCCCTGAAGAGTCATATCCACGATATTCAAGCTTTTTTAACCCCTTAATCGTGGTCTCCACAACATTATTAGGTCCAATATAACCAAAAATTCCACACATATTATGATCCCCCTATGGCATCTTCTACAGCTTGCGCGATTTTCTTTGCAAATTGATCGACAGTTTTTGACACTGGTCCCTCCACCATCACACGACAAATATTTTCTGTCCCAGAATAGCGCACCAGAACACGCCCCGAATCCCCTAAGTCTTTTTCCACACTTTTAATGGCAATTTGTACATTTTTCAAGGTTTCGAGTTTAGGTTTTGAAGATACTTTCACATTAATCAGAGCTTGAGGATATTTTTTCACAACCTGTGCCAGTTGTGAAAGGGGCATATCTTTTTCAATCATGATGGTCAAAACCTGAAGGGAGGCTATCAGAGCATCCCCTGTGGTATTATGATCCAAGCAAATGATATGTCCGCTTTGCTCTCCCCCAAGAATGGCTTCATGATCAATCATATCCTGAATGACATACCTGTCCCCCACTTGAGAAAGGATCACTTCGATTCCGAGCTCTTCTAGAGCCTTCACAAACCCGAAATTACTCATCACCGTTCCGACAACGCGATTATTTTTGAGAATCCCCTTTTCATTCATGTATTGAGCGATGATACCTAGAATCATGTCCCCATCGACAATCTGGGCCAGTTCGTCAATCAAGATCACTCTGTCCCCATCCCCATCAAACGCGATCCCCACATGCGCATGATGATCGATCACCCTCTTTTGTATGAGTTCAAGATGGAGCGATCCGCAGCCTTTATTGATATTGATTCCATCGGGTTCAATTCCATAGGAGAATACATCAGCTCCCAATTCCCAAAAGACATGCGGAGCAATTCTGTAAGCAGCTCCATGAGAACAATCGAGAGCGATCTTCATCCCATTCAACGTCATGTGTTTTGGAAAAGTCGATTTCGCAAATTCCGTGTATCGACCATCAGCATCGTGCACTCTTGTGTTACGGCCAATGTCATCATCTTTAGGCAAACAGTCGTCAAAGGCATTTTTGTAAACCAATTCTTCCATTTCATCTTCGATGGAATCTTGGAGTTTAAATCCTTCAGACGAAAAAAACTTGATCCCGTTATCATAATAAGGATTATGGGAAGCAGAGATTACAATCCCCGCATCTGCCCGATAAGCCCTTGTGATAAAAGCGACACCAGGAGTTGGAAAAGGACCTAACATCAATGTGTCCACACCCATGGAACAGAGCCCTGAAATGAGGGCGTTTTCAAACATGTAGCACGAAAGTCGGGTATCTTTTCCCACAACAACGCGATGCTTTCCGCTGTGGCGACGGAAGATCTTTCCTGCAGCCCGACCCAATGCGAGAGCCACTTCCACAGTCATGGGCATGATATTGGCCCGGCCGCGCACACCATCTGTCCCAAAGATTTTAATTTTCTCTTCCACTTTTGCCATAATCAATCTCAATTTCCTTATCTATATTAAAAAATATATGATATCCAACTGATAATCAAGGGAAAAACAATGATTTGAAGCTTAGGTGATTAGATGGGAAAGTGCCTCCTGTTTTTTAGCACATGTGAACAGGATAATAGGATAGTCAGAATGGACAGGATGTGGTTATTTCCCGATAGGGGTCCATGACGACTGGCTCGCTTCGCGGTAAAAAAAAATTTAAGTCACTGAAATTCTGTCCACTCGCCCTCTCGACTCTACCTTGACTTTTTACTCATTTTCCCGTAACTTAAGGGCTTAGAAACTAACATTCTGGAGATCTTTTCCTATTGTGGAACCAAAAATTTATTTTCCCGAAGACCATGGCTTAGACCAAGATCTAATTGATCCAGACGCGCTATTTATTCTGAAAAAGCTCAGAGATGCGGGATTTACCGCCTATCTGGTGGGAGGAAGCGTTCGTGATATACTGGCCCGTGTCAAGCCTAAAGATTTCGATATTTCGACTTCAGCGTTACCGGAAGAAATTAAAAAAATTTTTCGAAAGAATTGCATTTTGATTGGTCGTCGTTTTCGTTTGGCCCATATTCGATTTGGCCGTAAAATTTTTGAAGTGTCTACTTTTAGAGCGGGCGAAACTGATGAGGCCGATCTGATTGTCCGTGATAATGTGTGGGGAACTGCCGAAGAAGATGCCAGAAGACGAGATTTTAGCATCAATGGCCTCTTTTATGACCCTTATCACAAAACGGTCATTGATTATGTAGATGGGTGGCATGATTTAAAAGAGGGCGTTCTTCGTTCCATTGGGAACCCGGAAGTGCGTTTCAAGCAAGATCCTGTGAGGATGATCCGACTTCTGAAATTCCATGCGCGATTTGATTTGAAAATGGAACCGGGCTGTGTCAAAGCGCTCAAGAGTTGTCGCGAGGAAATAGTCAAAAGTGCTCCCGCCAGAATTTTAGAAGAACTATTAAGGATGTTGGAATCAGGGCATGGGCATGACTTTTTTAAGTTATTGTCAGAGTATCAATTATTGGACTTGCTGATTCCTGAATTAGATCAATTTTTACGTAGTGAAAACGGGAGTCAAGTATACGAATTTTTGAAAACAGCAGATCTCATTCACCACAAAAATGAAAATGTCACATTAGAACGTTCTCTACTCATTTCATGCATTTTGTTTCCCATTGTCGAAAGACAAATTGCAGATTTTTGTGAAACCCATGATAAAACCCCAAACTTTGGGGAGCTTTCGGTACTCGTTTGGTCTGTCATTCGGGAAACGATGACCTCTGCATTTACTCACTTCCCCCGAAAAATTTCCGCCATCAGTGCCTATATTATCATCACTCAATACCGTTTGACGCCATTTGGGAAGCGGCGCAGTCACCGCTCCAAGTTCCTTCACGATAAAGACTTTCCTCTTGCACTCCGCTTTTTAAGAATTCGAGCTCTTGCCGATAATCAGTATTCCGACAAATTTTTTGAGTGGGAAAACATGTATTATCAAATCAAGAAACATCATGGCGATAAAAAACCGAAGTATGTGAGCCAAAAGCGAAGAAAACCAAAGAGGAAAAGTGCCCAATCGAACTCTTAAATGTGGCGTGACGATCTATTTCAAGGGCCTTCCTCTTGAAATGGGACCGCTCCCTGCTTTTCTTTATTTTTCGTTATCTGGCCCTGATAGTTTATCTTTGGAACCGTATAATCTGCCTGTGACCAATATGGAAGGAGATAACATCCGAATTTTTTCCATCAGTCTTCCCTATCACGATGACTACGACAAACGGGAAGTGGTGTCTATGTGGGCTCATGAAATCCAAGACGGAAAAGACTTCATCACTCCCTTTATTGAATCGGCACAACAAGCGATTGATGAATTGATTGAGGAAGATGTGATCGACCCCGACCATCTGGCAGTAGGAGGACTTTCGAGAGGAAGCTTTATCGCGACACATTTGGCTGCTAGAGAACCACGCATCAAAGCGCTTGTAGGATTTGCTCCGTTGACGCAGCTGAAAGTTTCCACCAGCTTTAAAGAATTGCATAATGCCCCATTACTCGAACAACTCAGCATCTTTCGTTTAAAAGAGCAGTTAAAAAACACGGCGATTCGCTATTACATTGGAAATCGGGACACGATGGTCCAGACAACAGCCTGTTATGAGTTTGTGAGAGAGCTCACCGATTTTGTTTACGACTCAGGGACTCGGTCTCCACAAGTAGAACTGATTTTAAGCCCTTCGATTGGATACAAAGGGCATGGGACCTCTCAAGAGAAATTTGAAGATGGTGCCCATTGGATAAAAACACAACTAGGTTTAAACCTATGAAATACTCCATGATCATTCCGTTAAAGGATGAAGAAAGTAATATTGAAGATTTGGTGCAGGAGCTTGAGCCAGTGATGCACTCTCTGAATGAGCCGTGGGAGCTCATTTGTGTCGATGATGGTTCAACTGACAAAACACTTTCCATCCTTCAGGACTTAAAGAAAACCAGACCCCTTATGCGCATTCTTTCCTTCACTCAAAATTTTGGCCAATCCAGCGCTTTTGATGCCGGATTCAAAGCGGCTGAAGGAGAATTCGTGATCACGATGGACGGAGATCGTCAAAACGACCCCCACGACATACCCAAACTGATTCAAACCATTCAAAATTTTGACATGGTCTGTGGTCAACGGGTCAATCGCAAAGATCCTTGGAACAAAAAAATCATCTCTTCAGTAGCCAACTCAATACGCAGTCGTGTTTGTGAAGATGGAGTCAGCGATACAGGATGCTCTTTGAAATTGTATCGAACAGAATGTTTACAAAAAATTCCTCTTTATGAAGGGATGCATCGGTTTTTGCCGGCACTCTTCCTCATTCACGGATTTAAGATCACCCAGGTTCCAGTGAATCACCGCAAAAGAGTCAAAGGAAAAACCAAATATAACTTATTTAACCGATCATTTAACACGATTATTGATATGTGGGCCGTTCGCTGGATGAAGAAACGGCATTTAAATTATAAGGAGAAAACACATGGAATTTGATTGGCGCCATATCATTTACCCCATTGGTTTCCTAGCAAACTTTCTATTTGCCATACGCTTTATCTACCAGTGGTTCTATAGCGAAGCCAAACAAAAGAGCATTGTTAATTCAGGATTCTGGAAAATTTCACTTCTCGGAAATTTCGTTATGATGGTGCACACCATGATCCAGTTGCAATTTGGTGTCTGTGTGATTCAGGCTTGGAATGGGGTTATCTCATGGCGAAACCTCAACCTAATGAAAGACACTTCTAAACAAGCGAAGTTGCCAACCGTTCTCTTTTTCTTTCTGTTCGCTTCGGGTGTGGTGATCATGTCTTTCTTGATTCAAAGCTGGGTTTTCTTTGATGGAGAATTCATTTGGGCCAGAACTCCCACATTTCTTGGGAAGCAAGACGATTTGCCCCTTGCCTGGCACCTTGTGGGAATTGCGGGAGTGATTTTATTTGCCAGCCGTTTTTGGGTACAGTGGTGGCGTTCAGAGATGCACCAGAAAAGTCATGTTGGAAGAACATTCTGGTGGATCAGCTTAATCGGTGCGACCATTTCCGCCATTTACTTCATTCGATTACACGACATCGTCAACTGTGTGGGGCCCACCTTAGGATTAATCCCCTACATTCGGAACCTCATGTTAATTAATAAACATCGTTCCAAAAAGGCTATGGTTAAATCATGAGTTCAATTTTTGTCTTGGCCGGTGAAGCCAGCGGAGATCTCTTAGGAGGTCAACTCATTTCCTCGCTGAAAAAAGAAAGTCCTTCTTTGAAGATATGGGGAGTAGGTGGCGCAAAGATGCGTCAGGAGGAATTTGAGTGTCTGATGCCGATGGAAGAATTTCAGGTGATGGGTTTTCGTGAAATTCTTTTCCGCCCTTTTTCGATCATTTCGCAATTTAGAACTCTTCGCAATCAAATCTTAGAAAGACATCCCGACATTGTTGTTCTGATTGATTACCCTGGATTTAATTTACGTCTCGCCAAAAGTCTTCGAAAAAAAGGGTTCCAAGGGAAAATTGTTCAGTATGTGTCCCCATCTGTCTGGGTGTGGGGAAAAGGCCGCATTCAGACTCTCGCCAACAATCACGACCTCCTTTTGACAATTCTTCCCTTCGTACCACCACTTTATTCTCACACCAGTTTGAGGACCGAGTATGTAGGATGCCCCGTCATTGAGGACATACAAAAATATGAGCAATCCCCGACTCCCCTGACGATACATCCTCACAAAAAAATCCTGGGAATCTTTCCTGGTAGCCGACGAGCGGAAATCGAGAACAATTTTGCGTTGCAGCTAGAAGTGGCCAAAGCCATTGTGCGAGACGTGCCTAATTTTCATGTAGCGGTTTCATGTTCACAACCGCAATATCGAAAGTTAATTGACGAATATGTCAACAAAGCTCAGTTGGGAGACAACCTGACGGTTGTCGAAGGAAATGAAACTTATCCTTTGATGGAAGCTTGTGATATCGCTTTGGCGAAATCGGGAACGGTCACGCTGGAATTGGCCATGTTCAGAAAGCCAACAGCAGTGGTGTATCAAGTCGATCGCTTCAACCGTTTTGTGGCCAAGCATGTTTTGCGGCTGAATTTGACTCATGTCGCGCTTACGAATCTGTTAGCAAAGCGATTTATTCAACCGGAATTTATTCTCGAGCCGTTCACCAAAGAAGAGCTCATTGGGGCAGTCAAGGGGTTGGCAGTTGATGAGGGAGTGCGGAAAAAGTGCCTTGAGGGGTATGAGGAGGTCGCTGACATGCTGGGCAAGAAAAAGGCAAGCGCGGAAGCTGCTAAAGCAATCTTGAGCTTAATCGGTTAAATCATTTCATATTTATTTTCGATCGTTTAATATTTTTCATTAAATCTTCCCCCGGTAGGGGGATCAAGAAGTTAGCCCCGCGTGGAGACGACGAGCCCTGCGAGGAGTCGTAACGTGGGGTTATAATGAAAAAAAAAATATCGCCGCGGCAGCGGCGAAAGGAAGTGCTAAATATGACCCATTCATACAGAGTTCATTTTTTTCATTTAATTTGGTCCACAAAAAACAGATCACCATGGATCAACAAACAGTTCCAGTCAAACCTCTTTCCTTATTTGGGTGGAATCATTAGAACCCACAAGGGTAAATTGATAGAAATCGGTGGAATGCCGGATCATATCCATATGCTTATTGAACTCAGCTCGCTTGATAAGTTCTCTTCTGTTATTCGGGATATAAAAGCCAGTTCCTCGAGATGGGTCCACAAAAAATATCCTGACCTAATCAATTTTGCATGGCAAGAAGGATATGGTTCATTCTCTGTCAGCTATTCTGCATTGGAACATGTGAGGAGTTATATCAAAAATCAGGAAAAGCATCATTCTCATATGTCATTTGATGAAGAGTACACTCGATTTTTAAAACTCCATCAAATTAATTATGATGAACGATTCGTTCTCGGATGATTCTTGCGCCGCTACCGCGGCGCTATGTTTTGGTTTATCGTAACCCCACGTTCCGACTCCTCGCAAAGCTCGTCGTCTACACGCGGGGCTAACCACTTGATCCCCCTACCGGGGGCAAATTTCGATCAGACACACCATAACCCCACGTTCCGACTTTTCGAAAAGCGCAGGCAAGGCTACGCACTCCAAAAACTGACTTATTACCACGCTTCTTTGACACGCTCCCACGCCTTCTGATACAACCGAATGTCCTCCCCTAAATCCTCTAATGGCTCCAACTTTTCCTGAATCT
>JAAKFL010000065.1 GCA_011065065.1 Chlamydiota bacterium
GCGAAATATTTTTTTCGTTCTCCAGTCTTCTCAATCACTGCTGAAGCCGTTTTTTCGCCTCTCAAGTCAGTGATCGTATAGACTGGTTTTCCCAAGAGAAGAAAATTACACGCTTGTCTAAAGGATTGGACTCCTCCTTCGCAGAGTAAAAGGTAGTCTGAGAAATAATCAGATGAAGTGACATCATCTCCAAATACAGTTCCTTTCCCACCTTCTTTAGATTCGTCATCACCGTAAACAAGGAAGTAGTGCTTTAAATCTGGACCCGAGCAGTTCCAATTCTCTAGAGCTGCTGGCGTATGATAGCCTACAATATTTCCCAGTGCTGGGCGGTTTTCAGCTGTAATAAAATCGGAAACAGACGCGTTCACACACCTTGTTCCATCCTTTTCGAAATGGCCGGTGTATCCGTAAAGAACGAGGGCTTCTGGTGTAATCACATTTCTTAAAAATTCCATTGTTCTTTGTGTTCCCTCGTGACCATACGCGGCAGAGTCACCCACAATTTGGTATACAGGTGTGGAAGGATCTAGCTCCATCAGGGATAAAACATGTGACTTCATGGCCTGATAGGCTTTGACAGTCGTTGATACATTAGACTTCATTTGCTTATCACGGTGGATTCCATAGAAATGTGTTCCTTCATAATTGATGTGCTCTAGATCCTCGGCTAAAGTAAATCCTTCACCATTTTGAAATTTTTCGCATACAGTATTAATTGTTGCAGACAGTGGTAGTGGTTTTGATTCTTCCACATGAACTTTGGTGTGTGATAAATAAGCTCGTGTCATTGCATCCATGATTTCTCCTGATTAGGGTTAAATATCCTAAGCATAATACTGGAAAAATCATTTTATGTCCACCCCATCCATTCTGATCATCCTTACTATCCTGTCTATCCTGTAAAACCTACTTGATCCCCCAACCATTTTCCGCTATACTCCAACCTAATGAAGAAAGTTTTATTTGTCTGCTTAGGAAACATCTGCCGCTCTCCAGCAGGAGAGTCCATTCTCCGCCATTTTCTCGAAAAAGAGAACAAATCACACAAGGTCGAAGTGGACAGTTGCGGGATTGGTGATTGGCACATTGGCCAGCAGGCCCATCCCCAAATGCGCAAGGCTGCCAAAGACCGAGGCTATCATCTCACTGGCAGAGCTAAAAAATTTAAACAAAGTTATTTTCAAGATTTTGACTACATCCTTGCTGCAGAAAAGAGCGTTTTGGATCACCTTCAAAGCCTGGCTATAACTTCTGAAGACTTGTCAAAACTCCACTTGGTGACCGATTTTAGCGAAGAACATAAAGGTACCGATGTTCCAGACCCTTATTATGGTGGGGATGATCATTTCGAAGAAACTCTCGACATTCTAGAGCACCTTTGCCGCGAATTTATGAACCAACATTTAAACTAATTATGACAATGAAATTATTATTATCAAAACCTCGCGGATTTTGTGCCGGGGTTGTCAGAGCAATAGAAACTGTTGAAAAAGCCCTCGAAATGTGGGGAGCTCCGATCTATGTCAAGCATGAGATCGTCCACAATCAGCATGTAGTGAATCGTTTGCGGGATAAGGGTGCCATCTTCATCGAGGAGATCGAAGATGTGCCTCATGGGGCTCGGTTGATCTATTCGGCCCATGGTGTTTCTCCCCAGGTGAGAAAGCAAGCTCAGGACCGTCAATTGATTGAAATTGATGCCACATGTGGGTTGGTCACGCGGGTTCATTCTGCTGTTAAACGATTTGCCGCTCGAGGGTATCAAATTATTCTTATCGGTCACCGCAATCACGTGGAAATTGTGGGGACAGCTGGGGAAGCTCCCGATGTGACCACCATTGTGGAATCTCCCGAAGATGTGGAAAAGCTCGAATTTGCTCCGGATGAAAAACTTTTTTACATCACTCAAACGACGTTGAGTTTGGATGATGTCAAGGACATCACGGAGGACTTGAAGAAGAAATATCCCTGGGTGGAGACTCTTCCCAGCTCATCCATTTGTTATGCTACGACGAATCGGCAGATGGCGCTTCGTGAGATCACCGATCAGACCGATTTGGTTTTGGTGGTGGGGGATCCGTCAAGTTCTAATTCTAACCGGTTGGTGGAAGTGGTTCGCAAGCGGGGGATTCCGGCCTATCTCATTAATAATGAGAGTGAGATTGACCCAACATGGCTTGAGGGGGTTTCTGTGATTGGTTTGACCGCTGGGGCGTCGACTCCGGAGGAGCTCGTTCAGAAGTGTATATCGTGTTTAGAGAGGCTTGGGGTGAGTCAAGTGGAGGATGTGGAATACACGGAAGAAAATGTTTTTTTTCAGCTTCCCAAGCAGGTCTTAGTTGGCGGTTAATGGTCATTTTATGGTATAATATTGCTATAACAAAGGTGTATTTTGAAGGGAAAATTTAAGCGGACGCCGCGTTATTATGATGGGACGGGAGTGACATCAAGGCAGTTAAAGGATTTGATTCCTTATGTTCTTCGGAAGGTTCAGGGGGCTTACGGGACCCGTTCTGAGCAGGTTTTGGCAGCTTGGCCTGAAATCATTGGGGAGCGTTTAGCCAAGATGAGTTGTGCCTATTCTTTTTATGATGGTGTGTTAAAGGTTCGCGTTAAAAATTCTACACTTCTCAGCCTTTTGCAGCAGCATGACAAGTCTCGTATTCTATCGCAATTACGAAGACGATTTCCTGGTGTCGAGATTAAAACAATATTATTTCGAATAGGTTGAAATTAAAAATGGGGTCATTTGATGTCAAACAACACAACCACTTCTGAGGGATCAGTTACTATGTCCAAAGAGTATACAGCAAAGTCAATTACGGTTCTTGAGGGCTTACAAGCCGTTCGCGAGCGTCCAGGGATGTATATTGGGGATACATCATCAAGTGGGTTACATCAGCTTGTTTACGAGGTTATCGATAATTGTATTGACGAGGCGATGGCTGGTTTCTGTACAAAAATTGTTGTCACAATGAATCCTGATGGATCGGTTACTGTTGAAGATGATGGTCGGGGAATTCCGGTAGAAAAGCATGAGGCGCAATCGAAGAAGCAGGAACGTGAGGTGACGGCGCTTGAGGTTGTGATGACTATTCTTCATGCTGGAGGAAAGTTCGATAAGAGCTCATACAAAGTTTCTGGAGGTCTTCATGGTGTTGGGGTTTCCTGTGTGAATGCTTTGTCTGAAAAGTTTGTTGTTGAAGTCGGGAAAAACGGTCAGTTGTATAGTATGGAGTTTTCACGAGGAATTCCTCAAACGACTCTTCAAAGTTTAGGGAAAACCGATCGTCAGGGGACACGTGTCTCTTTTTGGCCTGATACGAGTATTATGACGGTGACCGAGTTTGATTATGACATTTTATTGAAACGATTGCGGGAACTGGCATTTTTGAATCGGGGAATTGAGATCTCGTTTTTTGATCAGCGCGATAATGATAATGAGGATGTGATTTTCTGTTATGGTGGTGGGTTATCAGAGTTTGTGACCTATTTAAATGAAAACAAGCAGGCGATTTTTCCAGAGCCTATTTCGTTTCACGGATTTCGTGAGGGGGATGATGGTCCGATTGAGATTGACATTGCTTTGCAGTGGAACGGTGGATATCAGGAATCGATTTACTGTTATGTGAATAATATTTCCACTCGACATGGCGGGTCTCATCTCACCGGATTTTCTACAGCTTTGACTCGAGTCTTAAACAGTTACATTAAAAGCCACAAACTAATGAAATCGGATAAGATGACGATTTCAGGAGAAGACATGCGTGAGGGGCTCACGGCTGTTGTGGCTGTGAAGGTTCCCAACCCTTTATTTGAAGGTCAGACCAAACAGCGGCTTGGTAATAGCGATGTGGGCTCTGTCGTCCAGCAGTTGACGGGTGAAGAATTGGGGATTTACCTTTCGGAAAATCCATCAATCGCCAAGTCGATCGCCGATAAGGCGATACTTGCGGCAAAAGCACGTGAGGCGGCAAAGAGAGCGCGAGATCTGACATTGCGTAAATCAGCTTTAGATTCCGCCAGGCTTCCGGGAAAATTGACCGATTGCCAGGAAAGTAATCCAGAACTTTGTGAGATTTTTATTGTTGAGGGAGATTCCGCGGGTGGTTCAGCAAAGGGAGGGCGCGATCGTCGTTTTCAGGCGATTCTTCCGATACGTGGTAAAATTATCAATGTGGAAAAAGCGCGATTGGAGAAAGTGTTGCAAAACACGGAAGTTGGAACGATGGTTGCCGCACTAGGGTGTGGAATTGGTTCTAGCACATTTAATCTAGAGAAACTTCGCTATCATAAAATCATTATCATGACCGATGCCGACGTTGATGGATCTCATATACGAACTCTTCTCTTGACGTTTTTATATCGTCAAATGCCGGCCCTTGTCGAAAACAACTATGTCTATATCGCACAGCCTCCGCTTTACCGGGTCGCTCGTAAAAAGAAGAGCCGTTATATCCATTCCGAAAATGAGATGGATAACTATCTTCTTGAGTTGGGCTTATCGGATGTCAAAGTGACATTAGCGGGTTACGAACACCCGTTGTCGCTTGATTCGGTGTCTGAGTTGATGCATACGATTTTAGATCTTGAGATATTTATCTCCCGAATTGAAAGGAAGGGGATTCCTTTTAAGGAATTTTTGGAAGCACGAGACTCTGAAGGAAAGTTACCGCAGTATTGGGTGACCATTGATGATCAGCATCGATTTGTCTATTCACAAGACGAGTTTCTTGAGCTTAAAAAGCAAAACGAAGAGTCTCAACGAAAACAACATGAAGAGACATTGTCTGCGATTCCTGAGGATGAGATTACGGAAGAGATGAAGTTTTTCAAGCTTAAACCTCTTCATTTCATTGAGCTATACGAAGCGGGGACCTTAGTGAGTCTTCGTGAGCGGTTGGATAAATATCGATTTGGATTGAAAAATTACTTTACAGGTGATCATGACATCATTTCTATACATGAAGGCGATATTGTTCATCATTATGAGACCTTAAAAGAGGTGATTTTCTTTATCCGTGAGAACGGGCGAAAGGGAATCGAGATCCAGCGCTATAAGGGATTGGGTGAAATGAATGCGGACCAGCTTTGGGAGACCACAATGGATCCGCAGAAACGCACGTTGATCCAGATAACACTGCCCGATATGGTGGCTGCAGATCACATGTTTACGATGTTAATGGGCGATGAAGTGCCTCCACGACGCGCCTTTATTGAACAAAATGCACTATCGGTTAAAGACGTGGATATATAGGAGAGAGAGGGAACTATGTCGTATACTCAAGGTGAAAAAATAATCACACGTAATGTCGAAGATGAGATGAAGGAGAGTTATCTCCGTTACTCCATGTCGGTCATCATTTCCCGTGCACTACCAGACGCCCGCGACGGCTTGAAGCCTTCTCAACGACGGATTCTGTTTGCGATGCGACAGCTGAATCTGAGTCCCGGAGGAAAGCATCGAAAGTGCGCTAAGATTTCGGGAGACACTTCTGGTGATTACCATCCTCATGGTGAGCAAGTGATTTACCCGACACTTGTCAGGATGGCTCAAGATTGGTCGATGCGTTACCCATTGATTAATGGCCAAGGAAACTTTGGATCGATTGACGGGGATCCGCCTGCTGCGATGCGTTATACGGAAGCTCGTTTGACCCATGCCTCTGTTCAGATGATGGATGATCTGGACAAAGAAACCGTTGACATGATCCCGAACTATGATGAAACCAAAAAGGAGCCGACGGTTTTCCCATCCAAGTTCCCGAACCTTTTGTGCAACGGATCATCTGGTATTGCTGTGGGGATGGCGACGAATATCCCTCCGCATAATCTTCATGAACTCGTCAAAGCCACAATGCTTGTTCTCGATAACCCCGCCACAACAATTGATGAGATCATGGCTGTGATGCCAGGTCCTGATTTCCCGACGGGAGGAGTCATTTGTGGATATCGTGGGATCAATGAAGCGTTTCATACCGGTCGAGGAAAAGTGATTCTTCGTGGAAGATTGGAACTTGAAGATTTCAAAGATCAACCCGACCGTCAACGTATCGTGGTGGAAGAGATTCCTTATAATGTGAATAAATCTCGCTTGATTGAAAACATTGCTGATCTTGTCAACAACAAGCAGATCACTGGAATTTCTGATCTGAGGGATGAGTCTGATAAAGATGGAATGCGTTTGGTGATGGATCTGAAGCGGGGAGAAATCCCTGATGTGATCATCAACCAGCTTTACAAATTTACAGACCTTCAAGTGACTTTTGGTTGTAACATGCTGGCACTGGACAAAGGGCTACCTCGCTTAATGAATGTCAAGGCGATGATTTCCGCCTGGGCGGATCATCGAATTGAAGTTGTGCGGCGGCGTACTCGTTACGAATTAAATAAATCGGAAGCACGCGCTCACATTTTGAAAGGTTACCTGATTGCGATTGATAATTTAGACGAAGTGGTGAAGATCATTCGTCGGAGTGCCAATCGCGATGAGGCGAAAGTGGAATTGATCAAACGATTTGAGTTCACGGATCGTCAAGCGACAGCTGTGCTCGATTTACGCCTGTATCAGCTCACCGGCCTGGAACATGATAAGATTAATGAAGAGAATCAGCAGATCTTGAAAAAAATCGAGTACTATAAAGCGGTTCTTGCGAGCGAGAAAATGGTTTGCGATATTATTAAAGAAGAGCTGGAGGCGATTCTTAAAAATTACAAAGCTGATCGTCGTACGCAGATTGTTGCGGCTGAGCATGAGATGAATATGGAAGATCTCATTGCAAACGAGGAAACCATTATCACCATTTCGGAAGATGATTATATCAAGAGAATGCCAGTTAGTGCGTTCCGCGAGCAACGTCGTGGAGGTCAAGGCATCACGGGGATGAAGTTGAAACGAGAAACCGACGCCATCAAGGGGCTTTATGTCGCCTCGACTCACGATCATCTCTTAATATTTACTAATTTGGGACGATGCTACTGGTTGAAGGTGTGGCAGATTCCTGAAACCGGTCGACAGTCTAAAGGACGTCCGTTGATCAATCTTCTTGGGGAGATGATGCCTGATGAACGCATTGCGACTACATTGCGTGTCCCTTCATTTGAAGAACCCGCTTCTATCTTTATGTGTACACGTAGAGGGATTGTGAAGAAAACATCGCTCAGCGAGTTTAGCAATCCACGACGAAATGGAATTCGCGCCATTGGTATTGATGAAGATGACGAGCTTTTGGCGACGCATTTGGTTTGTGAAAAGCAGCAAGTGATGCTCTTTACAGCTCAAGGAATGGCTGTCCGATTTGATGAGGATCAAGTGAGAGCCATGGGCCGAACAGCTCGCGGTGTGAAAGGGGTTACCCTTTCTGGCACTGACGATGCTGTGATCGCATGTGAAATTGTGAACGGAGATGAGACTGTTCTGGTTGTCTGTCAGAATGGATTTGGAAAACGATCCAATGTGGAAGATTTCCGCCATACGAGACGAGGTGGAAAAGGGGTCCGTTCGATTATCGTCAATGAACGAAATGGTACGGTTGTGGGGGCTCTATGTGTCACCGACGAGGATAGTGTGGTGATGATGTCATCAAACGGTCAAACGATCCGCATTCCGATGTCGGATGTGCGTGTCATGGGGCGAAGTACTCAAGGAGTGAAATTGTCTAACATACGTGATGATAACATTCTGATAGGAATTCAAAAAATCGAAGGGGAAACAAATGGAGAAGCCACTTAAGGGTTTTTTTGTCACGCTTGAAGGAGGAGAAGGGTCGGGGAAAACGACACTTTTACATCGCTTGAAAGATGACCTAGAAAACGAGGGACACTCTGTTTTGTTGACTTTTGAACCCGGCTGTTCAGAGATTGGGAAACAGATCCGATTATGGATCTTAGAAGAATCGCAAAATCACCCCTTAGAACCTTTGGCGGAGCTGATGCTCTTTCTTGCTGACAGAGCTCAGCACATTCACGAATGCATTCGTCCAGCTCTTGAAGAAGGTAAAATTGTTCTCTGTGACCGTTTTACCGATTCGACAGTGGCTTACCAAGGATTTGCTCGTGGGTTGGATGTTCCTCGAGTGCAGGAAATCTGTGAGCTCGTTTCCGGCTACGTCAAACCTTTTCTCACGATCTTTCTCGATGTGGAACCTGTTGTGGGTCTCGAACGTACAAGACAAGCTACGAAATCTGGTAAAATGGATCGGATTGAGTCAGAGAGTGTCGAATTTCACAAACAGATTCATAAAGGGTTTCACTGGTTACACGAACAAGAACCTCAACGCATTGTTTTGGTGGACGCCAATAAACCTATTGAAGAGGTTCATCAAGAAGCCAAAACTTTGATATTCGATCGGATCAAAGAGTATGTTTGATTCCTTGATAGGCAACGAACGTGTAAAAGGCTATCTCACCCGTATGGTTGAAAGGGGGATGGTGGGTCAATCGTTTCTTTTCGCAGGACCCAATGGCATTGGAAAAAGTCTCTTTGCACAGGCTCTGGCCTCGCTACTCATCGGAGAAACAGAAAGAATTCAACACGGAAATCATCCCGATGTGCGGACCTATCGTCCAGAGGGAAAAATTGGGATGCATAGCATCGATTCCATGCGTCAATTCAATACCGACGTCTATTTATCGCCGATGGAAGCTCAACGAAAAGTGTTTATCATCCACGATGCTGACCGGATGCTCCGTACTAGCGCGAATGCGCTTTTAAAAACCTTTGAGGAGCCGGCCGATGACACAGTAATTATTCTTCTGTCTAGTTCTCCGGAAAATCTTTTGACCACGGTCCTTTCTCGTTGCCGTCGTGTTTATTTTCAGCCTATAGAGAACCCACTCATAATCGATTGGCTTGTCGCACACGACATCGATCGAGAAATCGCAGCAAAAGTCGTCCCATTTGCTAATGGGTCTTTAGCCGAAGCGCTTCGCCTTTGTGAGCACGGAGAAGATGAAGTGCGGGAATTGGTTCTGCAAGTTTTGTCTGAAGAGAACCATCGTTATCGGGATCTTCAGCAATTTTCAAAAAATGTTGGAGATTACTTTGACCGCATCAAAAGTGAAATGGAATCAGCAGCCAGACAAGAGCTCACAAAAATCGATAAGGAAAACATGAGTGTGGCGCAGCGGGATTTTATTGAAAAAGAGATTAACGGTGTGGTTTCCATCAATTTTCAAGCCGAGGTGGATCGATTATTACAGGTGGTGATTTCGTGGTACCGCGACCTGCATTTATTGCAGGTGGGGGGTGATGAATCGTTGCTTGTGAACAAAGATCACCTGGACGCTTTGAAAGGGAAAAAGAAGACTTGTTCATTGGACAAGGTTCAGGATCTTGTGGGTCAGATGCGGCTGGCGGTGCAGCGCTTTGCACCGATTGATTCCAGTCTTGAGACCTTGTTCTTACAGCTTTCATGATTGTATCCGTTATCTAACCTTTATTA
>JAAKFL010000066.1 GCA_011065065.1 Chlamydiota bacterium
AAACTATTTAAAAACATCCTGTCCATCCTAACTATCCTTTTATCCTGTTTCCCTAGCACAGGATAACAGGATAAAAGGATAGTTAGGATGGACAGGATGTGGTTATTTTCCGATAGGGGTCCTTAGAGGACTGGCTCGCTTTGCGTTAAAATTGTGCTAAATCGTCTTGATTGTAACTGCTCCGTTAATGGCACATTGGCAACAAAGCCTGTAATCTCCCACTAACCCTTTCTTCAGCAAAGTCTCGGACTCTTGATCCGATTTTTTCGTAAGATTGTCTTCTCCTTCCACCACTTCCACAGCACAGACTCCACAACAACCCCGCCGACACCCAAATTTCAAGGGGAGGTCCGGATTTTTATCAAAGAGTTCGGTAAATTCACTCCCATCTCTGATCTCTACAGTGATATTTTCATTTTCGAATTCAATTTTTGCCATTGAGACATATCCCATTCTTCTAATTTTAAATCGGTAAATTCTTGTTGTGTATTCACAGCATATTGTTTCACCATAATGGGCTTTTCGTACGGATCGTACAAAACAAGTCCATTAAATTCATCATCCAGTGCCTGGTAAAAAAGTTTATGCACTGATGTCAACCAATTGTGAGAGCTATAGACGTTGCAAGCTCGACAGAACGTCCCTTCAAATTGATGATGTTCCATGTAGATCACCCGATCATCCATGTCCCGAATGAGAATCACCAATTTTTTATCTGTTTGCTCGATGACCTCTTTTCTCCATGCTGTTTGTTCTGTGAGGTTGAGCTTTCGAAAGTCTAGAATTAAGGAGTCATAAATGGTACAATCATAAACCCTGTTTTGATAGAGCTCGAGAGAATAATGCTTGTGATAGGGGTCGTTGATGATTTTAAAACAGGGCCCTTCTTCGGATGGGGCTTTAAGTTTGGTGGTCCCTACTGGGACCCCATTTTTCCATAAATAGTCTTGATAAAACATGACATTATTTTACGAGGAGAAAGCGAATATGTCGATGGAATTTTTATTTGAACAGGGACCCCGTGTTTTAGTCACGGTGAAGATACTCAATGGAGCAATGGACAATGTCGATTTGTCACCACAAAAATCTTTCACCCTTAGATGCAATGAAAAATGTCAGTTTGTTTATGACTGGTGCGAGGCCTATTCTCATAGACTGCCAACTGGGGAACTTCATCTTGATTGGAGGAGCTTGACAAGATTTCAAACGGGAGTTCTTCAAGCTTTAACCGAAATTCCCTTTGGCGAAACGCGGACCTATAAGTCAATAGCCGAGAGATGTGGCTCTCCAAATGGGTATCGAGCTGTGGGCGGAGCCTGTGGAATCAATCCTTTTCCCCTCTTTGTTCCCTGTCACCGAGTTTTAGCTTCAGATGGAAAAATCGGAGGATTTTCTCAAGGATTAGAGTTAAAACACGAATTATTGGAGTTTGAACAAGGATAATATTAACGAAATTTTAATAAATTAATGTTATCTTGAGATTGTATGAGAAAATTATTAATTCTAACATTTGTATTTTTTGCAGCTCTTCAAGCTGTTGAGGCAGTTAAATATGAAAGTGCCCATGTGATTCCAGTGAGCGTGTTTCAAGGGAAAACCTACGTCATTTTTGGGGTGACCCAGAAGGGTGTTCTCGATGATTTTGGTGGTTTAAGGGATATAGGTGAGACTGATCCAAAGATGACAGCTGCTAGGGAAACTGAAGAAGAGGCGTTGGGTGTCTTGGGGTCAAAAGAATGTGTGCGTAAGAGGCTTTCGGGACCTGTCAATGAAGTGGCAAAGGATCGGGGACATCCGCATTATATTCTCCCTGCAAAAGATTACGGTCCAATATTTAAAAAATTTAATAATAGACGTTTTGGTTCACAAAAATTGTCTCATTACCAAATGGAAATGGTGGAATTAGTTGCGATTGAGATTGACGAGGTTCGAAAGGGAGTAAGACTGTATGATGGAAGAGTTCTTAAGGTAAGAGCTCCCAATGGAAAACTCTATTCCGTGAGAAGGGGGGCTGGGGGAGCTATCGTCTCAGCAGTGAAAAAAGGTTTTTTATAAGATATTGATTCTCTTTTTAAATGTTCTTAACAAAGTCTCGCTATTCTTTGAAGCTCCAACAGGAGGAGACTTATGAACGAACAAGAGATCTTACGAAAATTAGCGAGCTTGGAATCTCGAGAAGACCATTTGGTTACGGAAATTGAGTATTTGAACGAACTTTTGAAAAGAGTTGGATTTCAACATGGCATCACAACTTTAAAAGCAGCAGCTGAAGCCATTGTCGCGCAGGCAGATATTTAATCTTACGTGCACAAAGAATAACTCTGTGTTTCTCTGTGTGAAAAAAATCTATGAGGTCGTTGTCGCTACAGGAATCAATGAATTAATGGCCTCTTCTACCATCTCAACGGGTTGAATCTGAATTTTTTCTTGCAAGGATTTGGGAATCCCTTTCATGTTATGTTTCGGAATCACACATTTTTGGAAGCCCATTTGAATCGCTTCTTTAATCCGATTTTCCACACGGGGAACACTCCGCACTTCCCCACTCAATCCCACCTCTCCCATAATCGTCGTCTCGGGATGCAGCAAATGATTGCGTAACGATGAGGCCACAGCAACGAGAATTCCTAAATCGATGGCGGGTTCGGTGATTTTGAGACCTCCTACCACGGAAACAAAAACATCGGTTTGGTGCATGGGATAACGGAGTCGTTTTTCCAAGACAGCCAAAAGTAACCCCAAGCGGTTTTGATCGATTCCGGCACTTCTGCGTGAGGGAATACTAAAAGCAGTTGGGGTGACAAGAGCTTGCACTTCAACCAAGATAGGACGAGATCCTTCAATAGTAGGAATAATCGCTGATCCCATAACTCCTTTCTTTCGTTCTTCCAAGAAGATTTGGGAGGGATTGGGGACTTGGATAAGTCCTTTTTCTGTCATATTGAAAACGGCTATTTCATCAGTGGGCCCAAATCGATTTTTGACCACCCGGACCAAGCGATAATTGTGCGCCTTATCTCCTTCAAAATAAAGAACTGTATCAACCAAATGCTCCAATACTTTTGGACCTGCAATTTCTCCGCTTTTGGTCACGTGCCCCACCAAGAAAGTCGCAATGTTCATCCCTTTGGCAATGTGCATGAATTCGTTGGCGGTTTCCCTGACTTGTGAAACGGAACCCGGAGCCGATGCGAGCTCTCCTTTGTAGACAATTTGTATCGAGTCCACAATCAATATATCGGGCTGGATTTCGTCAATTTGTGATTTGATGTGAGTGAAGTGAGTTTCGCTTAGAAGCCAAAGATTATCAGTGTGGATATTGAGCCGTTTGGCTCTTAACGAAGTTTGTTCCACTGACTCTTCTCCGCAAACATAAAGAACCGTCAACCCTTGTTTGGCCAATGCGTTTGAAAGCTGCAGTAAGAGTGTCGATTTCCCAATACCAGGGTGTCCACCAACCAAGGTTAAGGACCCTGGAACAATCCCATTGCCCATCAAGCGATCGAATTCCTCGATTCCCGTTTGGATTCTCGGAGTTTGATTTTGTTTGACTTCGCAGACCCGAATTGGGCGGCTGGTTTTCACTGATGCTGATTCAAACTTTTTGGAGCTTGTGGGCAGTTCGACCTCTTCATGCATCGTGTTCCATTCTTGGCATTGAGGGCACTGACCTGCCCATTTGTACTGCTTGTGTCCGCAATCTGAACAGAACCAGACGTTTTTCTGCTTGGCCATAAATTACTCTTGGTTGGGGATTCCAATTTGCTTCATCGCATCTTTAGCGGCAGCCTGCTGCGCCTCTTTTTTTGACGAGCCTTGACCTCTCCCTATCTCCTCTTTGTTCACCTGAACTGAAATGTCAAATGTTTTGCTGTGATCGGGGCCCGTCTCTTCGATCACAATGTAACGGGGAGCCAGTTGAAAGTTTTTTTGGGAGTAATCTTGTAGCAGAGCTTTCCAGTTGTGGTCAGGTTGCTGCATGATGCCGTTGATTTGAGATGAAAAATTTTGGAATAAGAATCTTCGCGAGGCTTCCATTCCTCCATCGAGGAAGATCGCCCCAATGACCGCTTCGAATAAATCGGCTAGAATGGAATCACGGCCGCGGCCGTCATTCATCTGTTCCCCTTTTCCTAAGAGAATGTGGCTTTCGATATCGAGTTGCTGAACGTATCCGACACACGAGCTTGCCTCGACAAGACGGGAACGTAAATAGGAAAGTTCGCCTTCTGGAGTTTCGGGAAGATATTTATAGAGATATTCGGAAATAATGAGACCTAATACCGAATCACCAAGAAATTCTAAACGCTCGTTGTGCTCGTTGATTAGATTGCGGTTTTCATTGACGAAAGAGCGGTGGACGAGAGAGAGAGCCAGAAGGGATTTGTCGTTGAAGACATAGCCAATTTTGGCTTCAATTTCGGGGATTTGGGAGCGGACTTTGTCGAGGATATTCATGTCACTTATTTTAGGGTTTTTCCGAATTCGTGCCAAGTAGATAAAACAGGATAGGGAGGATGGTAAGGATAGACAGGATACTCTTTATCATCCTGTTTATCCTGAATTTCTTGTAAATTTACCTTTAAATCCCTATACTCGAGGCCATATGAAATTCATTGCTGACTCAGAACACCTTCGTTATTTTAGTGAACATAAAACGATCGAATTCGATGATTTGATCTCCCCTGTCCGTCTCGATGAGATCAATGACGAAATCGATCAGGTTCTTTCGAAACGAACGGGGGCCAAAAAAAGTCTTGTCAACTCGTTTCCTCCTGCCGAAATTTACCCCTATGCTCGGGATCTTTGGCAGGATAGCGATATCATCAAAAAATTTGATTGTCAGAATCGATTTGCTGAGCTCATTTTGAGTTTGATAGATTCTCGTAAATTCATTCTTGGATTCGACCAGCTTCTTGTTCCAGAACCTGAATCTAAGATGGACATGGCTTCATACTATTCCAGTGCGTTCCCCAAGCCGGGGATCTTGGAAGAGCTGAGTTGTGTTCATGGAATCCATTGTTCCCTTATTATCTGTCTTCAGGGGGAAACCAGCGAACCATTAGGGTTTTTTCCTCAATATCCTGGCTCGGTGACCGTCGTCAGTCCGGAAATGGAATTTGACTTTGGGCAGCTTGAACACAATCATCATCAGCGTTTCTTGCTTGTGACTTATGCTCAGCCCGATGCTATGTATCTGTATCGCGAAGGGGATCCGAACACTCATTTTTGTAAGAATTTGGGTTATGTGTTTGGGGACAAACTATTTCAAAAGGGACATCCCTATCTGAGGTTGTGATGCGGGTTTGGGATACAGGAAGAGCCTCAGCCAAGACCAATATGTCGCAGGATGAGTTTCTTCTTCAATCTCTTGAGCACGACCCCCAAGCGGCCTTACATCTCTATGATTGGCAGGGAGATTGTGTGACCCATGGTCATTTTATCAGGCCGGAAAAATATTTTCATTTAGATAAGATCCAGCAAAAAAATCTTGATTTGCAGAAGCGTCCCACAGGGGGCGGCATTATTTTTCACATGTATGATGTGACGTTTTCTCTGGCGATCCCAATAGGGCACCCTCTTTATTTTGTGAATACCATGGAGTGTTATGCCGCCGTCAATAATATCGTCGTCGAAGTCATTTGTGATTTTCTGGGACGCTCTTGCGAGCCCACATTGCTCGATACGCAACCCAAGCTACAACATGTGGTCTCGAAACATTTTTGCATGGCCTGTCCCACGAAGTATGATGTGATTTTGGATGGAAAGGTGGGGGGTTCTGCGCAGCGACGCACGCGACATGGCTATTTGCATCAGGGGTCGATTTCTGTGGTGAAACCATCATATGATCTTTTGTGTGAAGTTTTGCGGGATGGGGACCAGGTGGTGCAGGAGATGGAGCAGCAAGGCCAAGCTCTTTTGCCCGAAGGGTCTTCTGATCGAGAATTTCTGGAAGCCAAGCAGACTCTTCGTCAGCTTCTTAAAAAATCGTGTAAAAGCTAAAATTAGGGAAACAATTATGAGTAATTTATGGGAAATAAACTTACAAAATTCAATATCAGATTTAGAGAAAAAAAACATTGATGACTGCGCTAAAAATTTTAATGATGCTATTAAAGAATTATCTACGGTCATTGACAAACATAATTCTAATGTTGAGCTAGTTAGAGTAGAATTAATTTCGTTATTATGTGCATTGTATGAATTAGATTGTAAAATTAATAAAAATATAGGTTTCAGAAAAAAAATATTCACTTCTGATTTAGATGAATTAATTTTAAAATCCCCTTCCCCATATAGTGATTTTTTAGAAGTGATGAAGGTCAATCCTATGGATTCAGAATCTCGAATCCAGATTTTAGAAAAATTTAATTATAAATATCCTGATGATGTAGGTGTTACTTGTTGTAGAGCTTATGCATTAACCATGTGCGGTCAAAGTAAATCGAATGAAGAAGATCTTATGAAAGCTAAAGAATTATATGACAGTTGTGGCTCAGCTATAAGTAATATTAACTGGATTTCTACTAATAGAATTAATCTTATATGTAACATTGCTGATAAATTTTACATTAATGGTAAATGCAATGAAATTGAAAATTTGATAAAAGAAGCGGTTTACTCAGATTGGATTTTACAAACAGGTTTAACAAGTCATCTTGTTACTTTAGATAAAATTTATCGGACTTCAGGATTAATTCAAGCGGATTTTGATCAAAGATTGAAAAACATGCAATCAAAAATCGAAGAAAAAATAGCAAGTCAAGACTCAAGGTTGATTGAAATCTTGGTTATATTTGTTACAATACTTGCGATAGTCGCTGGTGCTTTTTCTACTTTTAATTCCAATGCTTCTTTTCTTGAAAAAAAATTATTCATTTCTGCTTTAACACTAGCAATGTTAGGGTCACTTTGTGTTGTAATTTTATTATTATCAAGCACCTCCACGAAGAAATGGATATCGGGAATAGTTGCTGTTCTATGTGCAGGAATCTTTTATATTTTGTGAGCGTAATTAAGCCTAACACGATGACACTTTTATGAATAGAATAGATGATCTAATTTCCCAAAAAAAACTAGAAGAAATTGTTCAGGAATATAGTTTGGAAGAACTTGTTAAATTACTTTCTTTTAGAAAGGGACTGTTTTTATCTAAACTATTGTTGGAAAATCAAAAATGGAATTCCAATCTTCAAGAGTTTGCAATTAGCCTCATTGAAAAAATTAAACAATCTCATCCTAAAGAATGGGATGAGGATTGGAGACATGAGGCATATTTTGGATATGCTTACGGGGCATTGGGATGGGATATTGAAAAAGAATTCGATGCCTTCTATATGGCCGCTCAAAAATCTATTACTCCAACTCCTGAAATATTAATGCATATGGCCATTCTCTGGAGTTATCCGGGAATAGATAGGAAAAAAATGGATAGGGAGAGAGCCATTGATATTCTGGAACGAGTAGCTCGTGATATTCCCTATATGGAAGCTGTTGGATGTTTAGTAAGATTATATGAAGAAACAAAACAAAAAGATAAGGCTGGGTATTGGAAGAAAATTCTATTAGAATCAGAAAAGCAAGAGCTTTATGATCGCCATCCATATTTAGATTTTTTTGAAGAATATGAATGTTAAAAACTGGGTCAGGCTTGACCCTGTTTCCGCGTTTATTTCAGGACATCGAAAACATTAACTCGTTAACAACTTTTGATGAATTGATTCATATAGGGGATAAAATACACCTCTGCTTGTTCTCTAATTTCAAATACCAAGGCCTTTACATCCAAATCAGTTAAAGTTATACTTTTTCCTTTAGGAAAAGAAGGAAATTCATATCCTGTCAGGGACTCATCTAACTCGATGATGTCTTTTTTCGTTAAAACTCGTTCACCAAATAAGTCATGTTGCACTCTATTTCGCAAATCTCTCATATATCCCATTATAGGGAAGATTTGGTGATCATCAGCATTCAAACTTTTCTTTTTCAGGCCTAATTTCTCTTTAGTACAATCCCACTGATTGAAAATATCGGATAGGCAGTTTTCGATAGAAAAATCATAGTTAAAACCGCCAGGGTTATTATTTTTTTTAAATTCTCCTTGAGTCATCCTATGAATTTCTAATTGTAAACAATCCTCAAGATTAGAAGAGGGAGGCCCTTCTCCACGTATAAAGGGTAACTTGTTTAACTCAGTTAATGATAAACCTGTTTTTAAGCTAATTTCTTTTTGTATTTTTTCAATGTATTGAACATTATACATATATCCCATAATTTGATCCAAATAAACACCAAATCTTAAATCCACGAACAGAAAAAATTGATCCCAAACATTTTGATAATTCATTTTATTCCTATCTATATTAGAATTTTAAATCAGGATAGGGGGTCAGAAGTGGGCTGTCAAAAATCTTAGATTTTAATAGTAAAAAAGTTTTCAAAAGAGAGTCCACATTCGTTCCATTTTTTCTTTTAATACAGAACACAGCGATTTTTATTTTCCTCGCCATACGCTTGCGCTTTTTGCATCAAAATTCTCGATATATTCTTACCAATGACGTCAATCCCTTCCATATTGGGAACATATTTAGAAATAGAATACGAAAATCTGAAATTGTCAAAACACACATGGCTTCTCGAGCTTGTGCTTAACTTTCCACCATCCATGCCCCCTTTTGTTAGAAAAATCGTTCTACATCTCAAAGAAGGCTCACCACAGTTCAACCCCGAAAATGAAGAATTTAGATCTCCATATATGAATTTGACAACGATTGAGCAGTATGGGTCATAAGCAAAATCACATTTGAACTCAACCTCTTCACCGGGACCAAGTAATTCGGTAAATTTCTGGATACGTTTTTCTAGTTGGTTCAATGACGATATGGCATGAGCCCGAAGATATGTTTTAACGCTCATATCGGAAGGTACAGTTAAATCTGGAAACAAATTCTTCCATATACGTTCGTCTGCGGAAATTTCATTCCACTCATTGCAAACTTCACTGCAAAGAGTCAAGCTTTTGACATCAAGATGAGAAAAGACTTGATAAACGCATTCTATTGGTAATGTAGAAAATAAATTCATAAAAACCTCCTAATTTTAATTTAAAAATGATTATATATTAATAGAAATTATTTGTCAATAAAAAACAAAACATAAAAAACAAAAGCTAATTAAAGAAATTATTAGCCGGGATTTTGATTCTAATCGGGTCAGACGTGACTTATTGACTTATTTATTGCAAATGCTCAATAAGCATCGATAAAAAAAGTCAATAAGTCACGTCTGACCCCTTTCACGTCTGACCCCTTTCACTACTAAATTAACTGCTTATCTGTCCTTATTTTGCCAGATATTGCCAGATATTGCCAGATATTGCCAGATATTGCCAGATATTGCCAGATATTGCCAGATATTGCCAGATATTGCCAGATATTGCCAGAT
>JAAKFL010000067.1 GCA_011065065.1 Chlamydiota bacterium
AAAATTGTCCGTTTTCATTTTGAAGGGGGATTTGATGATCTGTTGCAGAAGTATGGAAAGATGCCCTTGCCTCATTATATGGAACGGGAAGCTGAAGAGATTGACGAGACACGTTATCAGACCATCTATGCTAAGAAGACCGGAGCCCTTGCAGCTCCTACTGCAGGGCTTCATTTTACACCGGAGCTATTGCAACAGTTTCAGGAAAGGGGAGTCGACATCAGAACGATTACTCTTCATGTCGGTTTAGGCACGTTTAAGCCTGTACAAGTGGATGATATCCGCGATCATCAGATGCACAGTGAGACCTATCATATCAGTGCTGAAACGGCCTCTCAGATCAATCAGAAATGGAAAAGACAGATATGTGTGGGAACGACAACTTGTCGAGCGCTTGAATCGAATAGTGGATCAGAAGGTGAAGGGGAGACCGATATTTTTATATACCCAGGTTATGAGTTTCAATGTGTCCAATCATTGCTTACAAATTTTCATTTACCGGAATCGTCGCTGATTATGTTGGTCTGTGCATTCGGAGGTTATGAGCTCATTATGGAAGCTTATCAGAAAGCTATTGAACGTAACTTTCGTTTTTATTCTTATGGCGACGCCATGTTAATCCTTTAGTTGTCCGCGATGCGAGTCAGTCCTCAAATAACCACATCCTGTTCATCCTTACAATCCTTTTATCCTGTTTTTTTTAGCACAGGATAACAGGATAAAAAGGATTGTAAGGATGAACAGGATTTTTTATGGATTTTGCTATTTAGGAGCTCGCGAAGATATGCATGAATCAGAAGTTCCCGCTGAACCATATCTTTTTGATTATCAATTACATGAAAATAGGTTTCTCGTAGACTTTTGCATATAAATCACCACAGAGGTCGCAGAGAACTCAGAGAAAATCTCATTATTTCTTTCTCTGTGTTCTCTGCGACCTCTGTGGTGAAATTATATTTTATCAACAAATTTTCCAGCGGGAATTGCTGTGCATGAATTTAAATCGGCGGTTGTGTATGATTATCCCAAAACTTTAAGGAGGAAGACAATGATTAAAGAAGCAAGTCAAGTAAATATAGACGATGTTGATATTGCGAATTTGCTTTATCACACTGAGCCTTTAGTAAAGGAACTTTTCGATAAACATATTTTTGCATGGACTCATGGATCAAGTATGGAAAATTTATCACTAAAAGATACGGAATTTATTCATAAAAACTTTTTATCTGCTTGTGATTCCGCTACGTTAGATATTGCAAGAATAGTTGGCAATATCCTGATCTCAGGTTCACCACAAGCAAAAGCCTATTTTCTATGCTTAAAGTTTCATAAAGAAACTCCAAATGTAATAAACTTATGCAATGATTTATTGGAGTCCAAACCTAGAGCGATAGAAGCCACTGCAGAAATCGGAAGGATTATCTTAAGAGAAAACGGTATTGAGGAAGGAAGTTAAATCTTCTTCGCGCATCTTCGCGGTAAACTTTCTAAGTCAACTTCGAACGCGAGGCCGCCATCTCCGCAATCTTCCGGAAATGAGGCTTTGACACAGGCATAATCGATAACCGATTTCCCTTCTGTAAGAGCCTCATTTCTGAAAGAGATCGCACTTGCTTCAAATCTTCTAAAGAGACATAGGTCTTGAATTTTTCGAGAAACTCCACTTCAACCATAATCCATCGAGGATTTTCCTTACTGGACTTGGGATCGTAGTACTGACTCATGGGATCAAAAGCTGTGTGATCCACGATCCCAGTCTGCGACACCCGACCCATCCCAGCGACTCCAGGAGGATTCGAGTTCGAATGATAAAAGAGCACTAAGTCTCCAACTTTCATGTCATCTCGCATAAAATTGCGTGCCTGGTAATTCCGTACACCATCCCAGCCAGATGCGCCTTCCCGTTTTAAATCATCAATCGAATAGGACCCGGGCTCTGACTTCATCAACCAATACTTCATATCTGATCCAAATAGCTTTGCAAAATGATTATCGCCGCCACACTATCGACAACTTTCGATCGTTTTTTTCGTGACATCTTTCCTTCGCGAAGCGAACGTTCAGCCTGCACAGTGGTCAATCTTTCATCCCACAAGACAATAGGGATATCAATCAGAGATTCTAAGATCTGAGCCAAAGCTTTGACTTCATCGGCCTGAACTCCCACTTGCCCATTCATCCTTAAAGGCATACCGATGACAATTTTTTCAATATCACAGGATTTTTCTTGTTTCAGACTTTCAATCTCGGAAACAATATTTTTAGCGGCATATTCAAGTTTTTTTGATCCCGAGATGGTTTTTCCCGGAGAAGCAATGATCTTCAATTCATCTGAAATGGCAATTCCAATACGGGCGAGACCATAATCAAGACCGACAATTCTTGTCGGTTTAACAGGAGGCATTGAGGATATTTCCTTTTTCCGTTTTCTTTAAGCTCACAATCTTACTCACAAAATTTTCAAATAGTGGGTGCGGAGCCGTCGGTTTTGACTTAAATTCAGGATGGAACTGTACACCAATCATCCAAGGGTGTCCTTTCACTTCGACGATCTCACAAAGTTCACCTTCTTCAAACACACCGGATACTATAAGACCATGTTTCTCTAATCTTTGTCGATAAGTATTGTTGAACTCATAGCGATGGCGATGACGTTCACTGATTTTTTCTGTTCCATATGCAGCACAGGTTAAAGTATCAGATCTCAATAGGCAGGGATAGGCTCCAAGCCGCATGGTTCCTCCCATCTCTAGAACCCCGCTCTGCTCTTCAAGCAACGAGATAATGGGATCAGGAGCATGAGGTTCAATTTCTGTTGAATTGGCATCGGGTATGCCGGCCACATGCCGGGCGAATTCTACTGTCATCGCCTGCATGCCTAAACAAATGCCAAAATAGGGAATCTTGTTTTTACGGGCATATTGAGCCGCTAAGATCTTTCCTTCCCAGCCTCTTTGACCGTACCCTCCGGGAATCAAAAATCCATCACACCCTGCTAAATCGGCCTCAGTTTTGATTTTATCGGCTTCAATCCGCTTGATATTCAATTTGACACCCGCTGCTATGGCTCCGTGATCCAAAGCTTCGAAAACCGATTTATAAGCATCTTGATGCTGAACGTATTTCCCCACGAGACCCACAGTGATTTCACCTGAAGGATTTTTTATGGTCTCGACCATACGTTTCCATTCAGTTAAATCGGATTGAGGATTGGGAATAGAGAGCAGTTCACAAATCATTTGATCAAGTTTTTGTTCATGCAATTTCAAAGGGAGTTCATAAATGGTTGATTTGACGTCAACCTCTTCAATCACAGAGTGTCTCTTGACATTGCAGAATAGGCTAATTTTCGCTTTCACTTCTTCAGGTAAAGGTTCTTCACAGCGGCACAGGATAATGTCTGGGAATATTCCGATGCCCCTTAGGAGTTGAACGGACTGCTGTGTCGGTTTGGATTTTACTTCTCCAGCCGCTTTTAAATAGGGGACATAGGTGAGGTGAATGCTTAAACTGTCATTTTCGTGCTCATTTTGAAATTGACGAATCGCTTCGAGGAAGGGGAGTGACTCGATATCCCCAACTGTTCCTCCGATCTCAACCAATACGACTTGAATGCCTTCTTCTTGCTTCGCACATTGAACAATCCGTTCTTTGATTTCATCTGTGATATGAGGAATCACCTGAACAGTATTGCCTAGATAATCTCCGCGCCTTTCACGCTTGATGACATTGTTATAGATTTGTCCGGATGTGGCATTCGAATCACGGGAAAGTGGAGAATTTGAATAGCGATAATAGTGTCCTAAATCGAGATCTGTTTCTGCTCCATCATCAGTCACATAAACTTCACCATGCTGAAAAGGATTCATGGTTCCTGGATCCACATTCAGATAGGGATCGAACTTCAGCATCGCAACTTTCAGCCCCTTTTGCTCCAATAGCATTCCGATCGACGCTGAGGTAATTCCTTTACCTAGAGATGAACAAACTCCTCCTGTAATAAAAATATACTTGAATGTCATAAATTGTCTTCCACCCTTTTTATATCTTGCGGTCTGTCGACTCCAAAACTTGTACTCTCAACAATGGCAACCTTAATCCGAAAACCATGTTCTAACACTTTCAACTGTTCCAAATCTTCCGCCATTTGCAACGGCGTCGGATCCAATGTCATGTAATGACGCACGAATTCCTTTCTGTAAGCATAAATCCCCAAATGGTGGTAATAAACAACATCTTGTCTGAACTCTCCGCAAGGAATTAGCCCACGACTAAAGTACAAGGCATGGTTTGTTTTGTCAAGAATACATTTGACAATATGAGGGTCTAATGCTTCGGCCTCTTGGGTGATGGGAACAACGGCTGTAGACATGACTTCCTGCTCGTTTTGGATCAGCAGATTCACTACTTCTTCAATGACAAGAGTCTCCAGTAAGGGCACGTCCCCTTGGATATTGACGATAATGGCGTCATCAGGGGCTTGAATTTGACTTAAAGCCTCGACAACTCGTTCAGTGCCAGTGGGGCTATCAGGAGATGTCATGACCACTTCTCCTTGAAACTCTAGAACATGATCATAGATCCTTTGATCTTCTGTCGCGACAATCAGATGATTAAAGAGAGAACACTTTTTTGCATTTTCGTAGGTGCGCTGAATCAAACTCTTACCCGCAATCGAAGCCAGGGGCTTGCCAGGAAAACGACGACTCCCGTATCGGGCTGGGATAATCCCAATCACTTGAGCTTGCGTCATGTGTCTTGATCTCCTCGACTTCCGATAAAATCTAAAATAGGCGGTAGCTCAGCTAACAGTGTCCGTATGCGATTGTCCCAGGTATTTTTCTCATGGGTGATATGTCGTCCCTTGTCGACAATAGCCATTCTTTCATTGGGATTTTCTAAATAATGGTGTACTTGCTCGTTGACATCGCCCCAGTTGGGAGGTTGGTAATAAATGGCACTCTCACCCGATTGGTATTCTTGCTCGATGAAAGGGTATTGAGCTGTGATGGGGAGAGCCCCGCACATGTATGAAGAATAAAACCGTTCATGACCTCCATATTTGAGTTGCGGAGTGGAATTCAGGACAACCTTGCTTTGTTTCATGATATCCAAAACTTCTAAAAATGGGACTGAACCGTGGGGTATGATCTTAGATTTTGTTTTGGAGGTAAACCCTTCCCAATCTCCTTCTCCAAACACATGAATCTCAACATCTTTGATCGCGTGGAGAATTTCCAAACGGTCTTGACCTCGGATATAATCTTCTAAATCATTGAAGACCTCCTGATAATTGACGTCTTTAGGGTCCACTCTTTTCTGAGCAACGGGAGACTTCATACACTCGCTAAAAGCTTCAATGAATGAAATTTGGGAACGAGAAAGTGTCATCTCTGCTGCTTCATCTAATACCTGACAAATGTCTGATGAATATTTTTCTGGCCATTTTTTTCTCGCCTCATCAGGATCCAGATAACTGGCTAACATGACAGCATCGTAAGAGCGTTTTTCGGCAGGATCATACTCGATACCAGCTTCGGCAGCATTCGGTAAAAATAACACATGTGTGTCGCCAAACAACTTAAGGAAGCGGACATGGAACTGATCCACACAACACATGATTGTATTGGGACTTTTTACCATAGAGAAAAAGTATTGAGGGGAATTAAGCAGATAGGCGACATGTGGTACCCCAAGCATATCGCAAAGGAAATTTCCCTCCGCATCCGGCAGCAACCCATTAATTGAAAATGTACAATCAGGTTTATCGGATAGGACCATACCTATAAACTTCATAGGATCAGAAGCAATCTTGCTATCAAATAACCTTGTTTGAATCCCTTGCTTCACAAGGGCAGCAGCGATCATTTCCGTAATATAATGCAACACCTTATAGGAATTTTCTGGTGGAGCAAACACATCGACTTTTGAGACCATTTTCTCTCCTTATTTCAGACCCAAACTGTTACATTTACATAATATTTTCTACAAGAAAAAAACACATTCAGTTTTTTCGGGTTACGTGGCTACGTACGTAAAATTCAAAAAAAAACTATATTTTTTTTTAAAAAAAGTTTATCTCTCACAATTGTTATATATATCCACAACGTTGGGGGGAAGTATGAGTGTACCTGGAACCGATGTAAGAGTTGCACCAAAAAGGACTTATAATCTTAGGTCTAGAGGGAAGCAAAAAAGACAGAGAATCCATCAGAATGTAGAGAAGATTGTCGCCAATATCATTGCTGTCTCAGAGCCTAATTTGATTTCTAAAAATACGGTGTGGATGAATAACAAAGATGTTCAGGACTTAAGAGATACGTCTTGGGACTCTGAGGCTCCTCTATACGTCCAGATCGCCGAAAGAGTATACACAGTCGAGTCCTGTTCATGGATTGCAGAGAAAAATATTGGATTGAATCCTCAGCAAGAGACTGAAATTGTTGACAGTATTAACGACGACGGGACTGTTGTCGTCTCAACTTTCATTCCTACAGATCAAAATCATCTCCAGTTAAAACGGGCTGTATTTTCTGTCAGCTATGAGGATGAAGAGGATCTAGAATATGAAGATAGGAGAGAAGATTTATTGGTGGATGCTAGCCAATTCGAAAACCAATTTAAACAAACTTATGAAGGACAACTCTTTAAAGATGGGCAAACCATCTTAACTTATCACAACAATTATCCCATCAACATGACTCTCGTCAAGTCCCGTGGCTATCACACGCCTTCATCCTGCGAGAGTTTTGGTGCGATCACTGAAGAAACAGATCTGATCTTCCAAAGCACTGAATTGACAAATATTAAGTTCTATAGTCTTCCAGAATTTGGCGATTATCGATTTGCGTTTGATGTGATCATGAAACATGGAATACATGGAGATGATTTGGAAGAGAGGATTCTTCGGATTTTTGAGGGACGTTTTACTCCTCTTGAAGACACGGTATCGACTTTTCCCTATATTGTCGATGCTGACAAGCTGCAGGCCTTTGTTAGAAATATGCTTGAAGGGACTCCGATCATTGAAGGGGATATCAAGAAAATTCCTTTGGAAGGAGGAGGTTTCTTAAATGTCCGCCTGTTTGAGGTTCGCGACCAAAATGAAGTCCCAAGCAATATTTGCTCTGTCAATAGTAGAGAATTTGAGTATCCAAAAGCTTATCAAATCGAGAGCTATTCACCTTTGCAATTTTTTGCTCAGTCTTCAAACCTTGTCTTTACAAAAGGGGAGCCAAAGGTCGCTAAATATGTCTCGTTTTCCATTCTGGAAGTGGATGAAGAAAAATCTCGTCAAGGATGGGAAAATTCGTTGAAAAATTGGATCAATACAAAGGAGTTTATTGAAAAAATCCAGTCACAGGTCAAAGAATTTGTCGATTTGACTCAATTTGAAATTATGCATGAAGGTGTCTGCTTTCGTGTTCAGGTGGACAAAGTCGATGCCCATTTCAGCACTAAAAAACGGACTCGCATCAGCACTTATTCTCCCTGTTGGAAATTTGGGCGAAGCACCAAAATCAATCTAGAGGTTTCTCCTGAAATTGAAAGGATTTTCGTTAAGAATGATAAAACTCAGCCCTTAAAAGGAATCAAGGTGAATCTTGAGCCCGCAGTGAGATGGGATGATACTAGCAAGCTACGACTCAATATGGCTGATTTAGAGAGGGCTTTCCGAGCCAAAGCGCCAAAAAAACTTTGTCAAGATCAGGGATTCGTTCTGGAATTAAAAAAGATAGGACGGTTTAACGTGACCATTGAATCGCTGAATTTTAATGATTCAGATTTGAATAACTCTCTTCACATGTATTTGGGAGAATTAACAGATGAAACAAACTTTGAATTCACTCACGTCGAATCGATTACTGTCGATGAAAAAGAACAGCCATTAGACCTCACAGATCCTTTTAAAACGATGGAAAAATTGGGCCTTACAGGCCTTCCAAAAGGAGGAAAAGAGTTATTAGAGGATGTGCTGTATTCTCTTGATCCAAGAGCCGCAGCAGTGGGATTCAAAAAGCCTCGCGGAGTCCTTTTATCTGGACCTCCGGGGACAGGGAAAACCACTTTTGTGCAAAACTTGGCCAAAATGTTGGGAATCCCGAAAAGCCGTCTCAATATGATTTCAGGAACAACGCCTCTTAGTAAGTGGGTTGGGGGAAGTGAAAAGAATATCAGGAAGCTATTTGAGCCGGCAATTAAAGATCCGGATAACCTGTATTTTCTATTCATTGATGAGTTTGATGGGTTAGCTGCCAAAAGAACCGACGATACCCCTTATCAAAACAAAGTTGTGAATGAATTTCTTTCGCAGATGGACGGAGTCCACCGCCCGGAAAACTTGATGGTTTTTGCGACCACGAATCACAAAAGCCTGATCGACCCAGGATGTTTCAGGCCGGGGAGATTTGAGCGAGTTGTGGAGTTCGCACTTCCGACGAGAAAGGAATGTTTCCAAATCTTACAACTTCATGCAAAATCACTTGTTGAAGAAAGACTTGTCGCCAGAAATGTTAACTTTAAAGAGCTTGCCAATCTTGCAGAGGGAATGTCAGGAGCACACATCAGGGGCATGGTCAGCGAGGCCAAAAAGAATTACTTCCGTCGCATTAAAAAAGAGAAGTTTAAAAAGAGCGATCCACGATCCAAAATCTGCCACGATGATTTTCTTAAAGCGCATAAGGATATTCAGACAAATCGGTGTGACCGGTGCAACGTCGAGCCTTTGATTAAAGGGGAGGTATTGGATCCGCGAGAACGCCCTAGGGATGCCTTAAAGAGGATAGGACCTGTTGGTCTTCCCAAAGAAATTTTAGATTTTGTTGACTCCCTAGTCTTCGCAACCCGAAATGGACGTGAACACGCTGAGAAAATTGGGTTTAAAATTCCCAGAGGAATACTCATTCATGGTCGTCCTGGTCTCGGTAAAACAATGCTTGCGAAATCACTCGTCCACTTAATGGGGATTCCTCCTCATCGAATCAACATATTGACGGCATCTGACTTTAAACATAAGAACCCTGATGAGGAGAGAGCTTTTGTGCGGGAAGTGGTTTTATCTGCAAAGTCAGAAGATACTTCTGATGCTCCGATTCATGTGATTATTCTTGAAAATCTCTTTTATATAAGCAAATTAGTTCAAGGACAATTGTTTAAATTACTGGAAGAAGAAAAAGGATTAGACAATCTTCTCATTATTGCGATGACCAATGTTATAGATTTGGTTGAAGAGCCTGAAAAATATCATATTTTGCAAGAATACTCTTTGCCATCACGTTTTCAGAAGATCATTGAAATGAAACCACCTAAAGATCTTCAAAGGCTTGAAATTATCAAGTTTCTTCTGAAAGACCTTGTGGAAGCCGAGATGTTGCACGAGGATGTCGATCTGAATTGGCTCGTGAGAA
>JAAKFL010000068.1 GCA_011065065.1 Chlamydiota bacterium
ATCTAGTCTAAACCTTACAAAATAAAAATGTTAAATAAATATTTCTATCGTAAAGTCACCATAAATTATTCCAATCTTCGCGCATCTTCGCGCATCTTCGCGACCTTCGCGGTTAATTTTTAAAGCCACCATAATCCAAAAAAATGATATCATTAAACAACTGATGGAAAGTTATTTAGCTAAAGAAATGCTAAAGTCGAGTCTGTGCCTCTGTGGTGAAAAAAAGCATAAATACGTTTGGGCACCGTGAATAATCACTCCATAATCACATACTGCGGACTCTGCAAATCTCCTACCTTCTTCCCAGCCACTTCAAAAATAATGGCCCACTCGGTCCCCCCAACCTGTCTCACCTCCTGATCGATCGCATCCAAAAATGCCAGAGTAAAACAGCTCCCTCGATGCACCCAAGCCCATGAAAATTCACCAGGAAGTGAACTTGATGCTATGATCGTCCCAGTCGTCTCAAGAAATAGTTTTTCGTAATTCGATCTGATAATATCTACGTGCAAAGGAACATATTCCTCAACCACCACATCTTCTTGCGATTCAATGAAGTTATTGCAACACTCTGCCATAGCAAACAGAAGCCTTGACTGCTTTTTCATCAATAAATCCGTCATTAACTTGAAATCAACAGCTATATTCTCATGCGCCCAACACAAATAAGGCCACTGATTATCTTTATGCCGTGTACGGTAACCATGTCCACAGAAGTAAAATAATATGATGTCGTCAGGTTGTGTGGAGAGAGACTGAATAAATGGAAAGACATCTGAAGTACGGAGATCCTTACCCACAAATGCATGCTCGTGCACTTCCATTCCTGTGTATTGCGAAATCTTGTCAAGCTGTCTTCGCCACCGACTATGGTTCTTCACCATCGCTGTTTCGATATTTTCCGCCTCAGAATCAATCAATAATATCGCATGAAACTCAGCTGATTCCGCATAACAAAACAGGCAGACAAGCAAAACACTTAAAATGGATTTTAGATAACGCATCTCTAACTCCCTGTTAGAAATGTGTCAACAGCTCCCGAAAATTTGTCTCGAAAAATTTATATTGAGGATCCTCATCCAATATTTGCTCTTTTCCGTTAGAAATGAACTTGATCTGCCGACAAGAGAAACTGACCAATACCAGAACTTCATTTTTCCCGATAAAGCGAAAGCCTAGTTCAGGAACAAAAAGACACATTTTGGTTTTGTTAAAAAAATAGGACCGATCATCTAATAATATTTCCTGCAATACCCACTGCAAATCTTCTGGCAACACTTTTTTTTCAGAAACAATTTGATAACGTTGTTGAGACTCAAAATCTGGCCTCACTTCAAAATAGGTCACTTGAGAAGGATTCGTAAGACCTTCGACAATATTTTTTCCAAGTCTTTCATCAAGCATAGGGGTTGCCTTCACCACTTCGTGTCGAGTTTTACATCCCGGCACAAATGCAATGGTTCCACATAAAAGGACTGACCATATCAAATATTCCAATCTCATAGCTCTCTCCATCAATAAAAGAGTTCGTTATTGTAAACAAACCATTTTTTAATCCGTTTATTTCTAGTAAGTTATCACTCATTACTGAGGATTGTTTTGAGAGTCATCTGCGCCTCTTCATTTGATGGAATGATGAGGTACTGAGGATGCTGCTCATTGTCAAGTTGTCTCGCAGTTTTTTCAAAAATCACTTCCCAACTAGGAGCCTGTTCATGGATTTCCATCTGGAAATAATTGATGAAATACATCGTATAATAGCTCCCCAACAAACACGACCAGGCCGATTCGCCAGGTTCAGAGCTAGATACCATGATCATCCCCTTATTCTTTTCAAATAGTTGACGAATATTCTCTTTGACCAACTCTTTGTCGTTAGCTTGAGAAGAATTCCCTTTGGCTTGAGCCATCTGAACCAAAGGTGGAGTCACCGGTAGATGTAAATTACAACAATCGGCAAAGGCCAACAGCAACTGGGGCTTTTTTTCTAATAACTTTGAGGTGATTTCAGAAAAATCGAGCGCCGCCCCGCCATTCATAGAAAATAGCATGAGAGGCCAGGGATCATTTTCATGAATTGCGGCCCTTTGGCCATGACCAGTGAAATAGAAGAAAACAATATCGTCCTCCTGAAAATCAAGCTGATTCACTTTGCTGACTATCTCGTTACCATCCACCTCATTACCAGTAAACATCACCTGCTTGAAGGGACGATCGAGATTTTCGGCGATCTTCGCCATCTCACGACTCATCCGAAAATAATCGAGATGAACATAATCTCCAATGTTTTCCGCTTCAGTATCGGCAATGATAATACCATAAAAGTCACCGGCAAAAGCCGATGAAAAATTGACTAGAATCAGAAAAATAAAAGCGAACCAACTCTTTTTCATGTTATCTCACATACTTATCAAATTCATTTTCAACCAGAGTCGCCATAGGATCACAATCCAAAATGGTCTCTTTCTCGCCATCCACAAACTTCAGCTGCTTGGCGCTATAACTTGCAAAAATGATGTAGTCTTTTTCTCCGGATACACGAACAGCCATCTCGGGAATAAATAAACATTTCTTTGTTTTATCAAAATAGTAATGATCATCATTAAGAATTAATTTGGCAAATGTATTCACTTGCTGTTCCGTCATGGGACGATCAGTGGGAAACAAGTTGTACCCTTGTTTCTCTTCCTTTGTGCGATAATGCTTAGGAAGAATCTTGACTGCCGTCACTGTTTTGGAATTTTGGATAGTTTGAACAAATTCTGTTCCAATTCGCTCTTCAAGTTGCTTTGTGGAAGATGCTTCATCCACACAACCAGTAAAAGCGAGACAAACTGCCAAAGCAGGAATTGTCAAAAATATTTTTAAAAAGTTCTTTTTCATACGCCTTACCTCTTTCATTACATAAGACTAAGAATACCGAACGATTGTTAAGATTAGAATAATTGCATATAAATTTTTATTAGATTTCAGAAAAAATTTGGTCTAATATGGTGAGCACCTGCATTACAGTAAAGCCAGTAAGGTTAATCTCTCTATATCGCACATCACCGCCACAAGCTTTTGTTAAGGGCATTCCAATGGTAGTAGAGAAATTGATTGTATACTGGTTGTAGAAATCAGAAATATTATCGAGCGATTCTTCCCCAATTTTTTTAGCATATAGTAACTTTGGTTTTAGACGTAAAGGATTTTCAGCAAAATTTACCACTTGGATTTTACCAGCAATAAAAAATTGACTTAAAACACGACCAAACTCATAATCGTATGTCGGCGCATTAGAAAATGAACCAACATGCAATTCGGTATAATCTTTTTCTAAAAATTTCTTAACGATTTTAGTCATCACCTTAATCAATTTCGCTAATTCCTTTACAGTCAATTCCTCCATTTTTCGGTTGAGTTTTTCTTCAGGATTCATTTGTGGACTAATATAAAAAGTGAGATTTTTAAAAATATTTCTTGCCTGTTCCAAACAACCGCGACTTGCGTGAGAGTAACATGCCAATTCTGTTTGAGTTAAATGCCCCAAAACTTTCACCAGAAGCTCATTTGGCAAAGAATTAAAAATTAATGATTTATCTTCTTCAAAAACTTTTCTGTTTATTTCTGTTGGTTCCATTACAAATACCTTTAGTTTAATAAATTATTATAACATAATAGTAATAAAAATACAAGTTGATAAACAATAAAGATAAGTGTTTTCATATATAAAATCAGGACATAAGGATTGCAAGGATAAACAGGACAGGGCTATCGCATGAAGAAATTTCTTAACGTTTACCAACCACTTTCCCTGAAAAAAGCATCCTGTATATCCTTATTATCCTGCCTATCCTGTTTTTTTTTCGGACGTGAAAAACAGGATATGCAGGATAGTAAGGATTAACAGGATAAAACGTCGTTAGTTAAAAATTTTAATCGCTTGACAAAAGATCTTCTTCGCGAACCAAGGTAAGGCGAAGCAACGAGGCATTCTCTTCAGACCGATCACTATCTGCGAGGATGCTGACACCTAGATCATTATGTTCAATGCGTCGACCTTCAGTTAACTCAGTGGCCACGTAGTGTCCCGAGTTAGCAGAAGTGCCCTTATGTATCACTGTCCCGGCAACACGATAAATTTTGTTTTGAACAGGAATCTTTCCGATCACATCACCCTCTGCATTGATTTCTGATCTATACACTGTGAATGTGATTTCTCGTTGGTCATTCATGGCAATTTTATTTTTAAAAAGATTTTTATAATCTTCCACATTGGGCGGTATCGGTGCTTTTGGTACACGCAAGCGAGAAGGGCGAGTTGGCTTTACGGGTTTAATTTCTTTTCCTTTCACTGTTTCTGTATAGGCTTCCATTTGTTCTTTGTATTCTGGAATTAACCGATCATATTTTTCCCATTCTGCTTCAACATCGTCATAATTCTCTAACTCAGCTCTGTAAACAGACAATTTATCTTCATATTGCCTTAAGGCATCTAAATAACGATGATTTTGATCCATACGATTCAAGGAAATGAATAATTCATTAGGCAAATGAATAGGAAAGAAAATGCGATGAAATTTGTAATTTTCGGATATGCCCCCATGACTAGCAGCTTCGTCAGCAGAACCATTCAATTCTGAATGAGAAGCGATGCAAACTGGAAGATCTAAAAGAGAGTCTTTAGATCTTTTGTTTTCAGAAGGGATATCGACTCTAATAAATGTTTGATGAAAATCGGGGACATCACCCTTTCCATACTTCACTGGCAATGAAAGCTCTTCTACGGATTTAGAGACATCAATAAGATTCTCATCAAAATGACTTTCATAATGTCTTCCGAAGATAGGAGTCTCAAGCGTTTTAAAATCTAGAAGACCTAAAACATCTCGCAGGAATTCCATTGGACTACATTGCAATTGCCCTTCGATTTTTTCTTCAAAATCGCTCACCTTTTTCATCGATTCTAAGAGTTCAAGATAACTTCGGTTCTGTATATATCCTTTAGGTGCTGTTCTCAAGCAAATGATCAATTTTCGTAATGCGGTGCGAACTTCCTCTCGAACCTCATCATCTTCAGCTCGAGGCTCAAAAACACTGTCAAAATGAGTTGTGGCTGCGATGAACTTCATCAAGGAATTGAACCAACAGGTATTCCCTGAACTAGCTGGATAATAAATAGAATTTGGCATGCCAATTTTTAACCCATCTTCGGGAGGAACAGGAAATTCACCGGGATCTTCAGATTCCCATTTTTCCACACATTCCTGAATTGATTTCTCACCGGGATATAAAATTCTATGCACTTTATTTAACAAATACCCCGATGAAATCGAGCTAAATTGATAAATTAAAATAATAAGTTTATAAGTAGAGATATAAAAAAGCATACTGATCATGGCAATGCGTGTCTGCACCCAGTTGACTCCGGGGATCGTCACATTCCATGCCTTATTGGCATCAGAGCTTTTCAAGACAGCTTTTGGCTGTTCATCTTGATTGATGTCAGCTGGTGTATTTTTTAAATTATTTTTATGTATTTGCATAGTGATTTGTCCAATTATTTTCATTAATGATATCATTTTCCCAGAAGACTGTTAAATTTGTATAAAGATCAAGCCAGTTCTCTATTATTTAGTACCTGATAGATTAGCCATCTACACGCGGGGCTAACCACTTTGTCCCCCTACCGGGGAAAAATGAGATCAATCGGTTATATCATTTTTTATTTTATTTAAATTTTTGATCGTTTAATGTTTTTCATTTTAAATATCACATAACGTGATCAAAATCTTCCCCCGGCAGGGGGATTAAGTGGTTAGCCCCGCGTGTAGACGACGAGCTCTGCGAGGAGTCGGAACGTGGGGTTGAGATGAAAAAAAATATATCGCCGCGGCAGCGGCGAAAGGAAGTGCCAAATATGACCCATTCATACAGAGTTCATTTTTTCCATTTAATTTGGTCCACAAAAAACAGATCACCATGGATCAACAAACAATTCCAGTCAAACCTGTTTCCTTATCTAGGCGGAATCATTAGAACTCATAAGGGTAAATTAATAGAAATCGGAGGAATGCCTGATCATATCCATATGCTTATTGAACTTAGCACCCTTGATAAATTCTCTTCAGTTATACGAGATATAAAAGCCAGTTCCTCAAGATGGGTTCACAAAAAATATCCTGACCTAATCAATTTTGCATGGCAAGAAGGATATGGTTCGTTTTCTGTCAGCTATTCTGCATTGGAACATGTAAGAAGCTATATCAAAAATCAGGAAAAGCATCATGCTCATATGTCCTTTGATGAAGAATACACGCGATTTTTAAAACTCCATCAAATAAATTATGATGAACGATTCGTTCTCGGATGATTCTTGCGCCGCTACCGCAGCGCTATGTTTTGGTTCATCCTAACCCCACGTTCCGACTCCTCGCAGAGCTCGTCGTCTACACGCGGGGCTAACCACTTTGTCCCCCTACCGGGGGAAAATTTTAATCAGACACATCCTAACCCCACGTTCCGACTCCTCGCAGAGCTCGTCGTCTACTTCGCGATCTTCGCGGTTAAATTTTATCGTAAGGACAAGCCACCTCACTCCAAGAGGTTTCTTTGCGTTAATCTTCCTCTTTCGTTACACTACAGGGTAAATAAAGGACAATATGGATGTTTTTTACCGCTGTCTCAAAATTCCTTGACCACCTCCGCTTCGTGAAAAATGCCTCCGAACACACCCTGAGGAATTACACAATCGATCTCAATGACTTTAAAGGCTTTCTCCTTAACGAAAGACACCCCAACCTACCAGAAGACCGCAAACCTGAAAAAATTCCTTACAAGGCTCCCTACACCGCAAATGATATCGATAATGGTTTAATTCCCCTCAAATCACTGGATACAAGGATCCTGCGTCAATACCTGTTCCATATGACAGCCAATAATGTGAACCGTCGGACGATTGTGAGAAGATTAGCAACTTTACGAAGTTTTTTCAAGTTCGCTTGTGGGCAAAACATGATCGAAGAAAATCCCGCTGAAGATATTGAAAACCCCAAGCTAGATAAAAAAATCCCGGCTCCCTTTAGCTACGATCAAATCATAGAACTGTTTCATCAGCCTGATGAAACCAAATTGCTGGGTTTTCGGGATCGGGTGATCCTCGAGCTATTTTACAGTTCGGGATTACGAGTGAGCGAGCTCGTGGCGTTGAATCGCGACGACTTTGATGCTGAAAACTTGCTCCTTCTCATAAGAGGAAAAGGGAAAAAAGAACGGTTGGTTCCCATCACAAAAAATGCCTGTGATTGGATCTGCCGATACTTGAACCACCCCGAACGCCATGTCAAAGTCAATGGCCACCGCGCGCAACAAGATGATCTGGCCATTTTTCTCAATCGTCAGGGGACGCGGCTGTCTCCTCGATCGGTTGACCGCAAATTTGACAAATACATGGTGATGAGTGGTCTGGCCGGAAAAGCGACTCCGCACACCATCCGTCACACCATCGCCACACATTGGTTGGAAAATGGGATGGATCTGAAAACCATCCAAGTATTACTGGGGCACAGTTCCTTATCGACAACTACGATTTATACACGAGTTTCCACGAAGCTGAAGAAAGAAGTATACGACAAAACCCATCCGCGAGCTTAATTAAGGAGTCATATGACGCACAAGGCATTATATGTTTACGGAGAATGGATATCGGGATACGGCAAAGAATTTGTTTCACAAGATCCCTATAGTCAAGAAGAGCTATGGCGCGCACCGGCCGCTTCGGTTTCGGATGTGTCGCGGGCGGTGCGCGGCGCAAAAATGGCGCTTCCCGCTTGGGCCGGTTTAACTGTTGATGAACGCATCAACTTTCTTCAATCCTATAAGAAAGCTCTGCAGGAGATATCTCCCAAGCTGACAAAAGCGATTTCCATGGAAACTGGGAAGCCGTTGTGGGAATCGAAAACGGAGGTTTCCGCCATGATGGGAAAAGTGGACATCTCCATCGATGCCTATCGTGAAAGATGCGCTCAAAAAACTTCCGAGCAATCAGGATTTACCGCAGCAACGCGTCATAAGCCGCACGGAGTCCTTGCTGTCTTGGGTCCGTTCAATTTTCCGGGACATCTTCCCAATGGCCATATTGTCCCAGCCTTATTAGCAGGAAACACTGTGGTCTTAAAGCCCAGCGAGCAGACTCCGTTGGTCGCCGAAATGATGGTGCAATGTTGGGAAAAAGCTGAGTTGCCCCGCGGTGTTATGAATTTGTTGCAAGGGGGAGCCGACATCGGAAAGGCTTTAGGGAGTCATGAAGAGATCAATGGGTTGTTATTCACAGGATCCTACACCACGGGTCAAAAACTTTTGGAAGCTTTTGCAAAGACACCCGAGAAAATTTTGGCTTTGGAGATGGGAGGAAACAATCCCCTGATTGTCACGGACGTGAAGGATCTTGAAGCGGCGGCCTATACCACGATTCAATCGGCCTTTATCACTGCGGGTCAGCGTTGTACCTGTGCCCGAAGGTTGATCATCATGAATGATGAAAAGGGAGATGCATTTCTGAAAATATTGATTCAGAAAATGGAAGGGATAAAGATTGGTCACTACAAGGACACTCCCGAACCTTTTATGGGACCGGTGATTTCTCAGCCTTCCGCAGTGAAAGCGGTGATGAAGCTGGCTTCGTTAAAGATGCACGGAGCCAACATATTGGTTAAGCTTGAACAACTGGAAGAAAATACGGGGCGTGTCACACCTGGGCTCGTGGATGTGACCCATGCCACGAATCGGGAGGATGAGGAGATCTTTGGTCCTTTACTGCAGGTGATTCGGGTGGAAGATTTTGATGCAGCGATCAAGGAGGCAAATGACACGAAGTTTGGGTTATCTGCGGGGCTATTGAGCGACAGTCAAGACGAATACGATCATTTTTACCGCCATATCAAAGCGGGAGTGGTGAATTGGAATCGGCCGATTACCGGAGCCAGCAGTGCAGCGCCGTTTGGTGGGATTGGCCGGAGCGGGAACCATCGCCCGAGCGCCTTTTATGCGGCGGACTATTGTGCTTACCCGGTGGCTTCGATGGAATCGGGAGTGCTATCCAAGCCGAAGTCCTTACCTGGTCTTGAATAGACGGCAGTGGGTGGATTTTTAACGCAAAGGGGCAAAGACGCTAAGACGCAAAGAAATGATTAATTGAATTTGGACCAACGGTCCATGCGCTTTTTAGACGCAGATGACCCAGAAGGACGCTGAAGGATTGGGGCTTTTAAAAAGCCCCAATCCTTCAGCGTCCTTCTGGGTCATCTGCGTCTAAAAGTTCGAGATCGCTTCGCGATCATAACGTCTTCACAAAGCTTTGCGTCTCTGCGTCTTTGCCCCTTTGCGTTAAAAACCTATCCACTGCCGTCTACCCTATCTACATCAA
>JAAKFL010000069.1 GCA_011065065.1 Chlamydiota bacterium
TCTCTTGGATGCATTATCTGATTATATTTCACGACAAGGATTTACCAGTGCCTATCATCATCATATGGGGACAGTCATTCAGGATGCGGATGATATCCAGCGTCTGATGAATGATACAGAAAAACTTGGACTTCTTTTTGATACTGGGCATCTGGCTTATGCATCTGAGGATCCGTTACGAGTCTTAAAAACCCATTGCGATCGTGTCACTCATGTACATTTAAAGAACATAAGGACCTCTGTATTACGCAACAATTTGGAAAAAGACACAGATTTCTTTACAGCGATATTGGACGGCGCGTTCACCGTTCCGGGGGATGCGTCTGATGGTGAAATTGATTTTCATCCCATACTTGAAACATTAGCGCATTCTGGATACAACGGTTGGATGATTGTGGAAGCCGAGCAAGACCCCAGCAAAGCCCCGCCATATCAATATGCCAAAATGGGATACAACTTTTTGGCACCACGAACGTCTATCACTGTATAATATTTTATATGTAAAATCAGCATCCTTAAAAATAGCCCGGAGGGCTTAAATTGCAACAGCCCCGGGCATCGCCCGGGGTAAGGTTGCCTCATTCGTCGCAGCCTGTAAGGCTGCAAGAGGGTTCCAGTGATCTTGCAACCTTACAGGCTGCGACGAAACTAAAAACCTTACCCCGGACGATGCCCGGGGCTGTTGCAGTTTAAGCCTTTCAGGCTATAGTCCCAAAACCAATAATCATAAAAACAAAGTATGCGTTCACGGGGCATTAGGCATATGCTATTCCGGACGCGATAGCGAACAAGAATTGCATAACCCTAATACCCCGTGAACGCATACTTTAAACCTTCGTAGAATCGATTACCTGTGGCTCAGGAATCGTCACCAGTTTCCCAGTTTCCAATGATTCAGTTGCGGCATTGGCGATGACCATGGCTTGCCTTCCGTCTTTTCCTGTGATCCAGGGCTTTTCGCCCTTTCGGACGACGTCGGTGAAGAAGTGATCCATTTCGAGCTGATAGGCGTCTTTGTATCGCTGAGGAAAGCTGGGGTAGGGACAGCCTTGCTTGACCCCATCCTGATTTGAATGCACGACTGTGGTTTCATGAAGATTATGCGCGTGAAGAGTTCCTCTCGCCCCTGATACTTCGATGCGCTGGTCATATCCAAAGACACATCTTCGGCTATTAAAAATATGACACAGCGTTCCTTTTGCAGTTTTCATCACAATCATTGCAGTATCCACATCACCAAATTCCTTAAGCGAAGGATCCACTAAACAACTCCCTGTCGCATAAACTTCCACCGGTTCATCTCGCAACATCCAGCGGATCATATCAAAATCGTGGATGGTCATATCGCGGAATATGCCTCCCGATGTTTGCAAATAATCGACCGAGGGCAAATCAAGATCGCGACTTGAAATGGTGATCTGTTCAATGTTACCAATCAATTGACTTCTGAGTTGGCTTTCCAAATGCTGGAAGCTGGGATCAAACCGTCGGTTAAATCCAATCAACAGGGGAACTCCGTACTCTTCAACCGCGGCAAGGCATTCGTCAGTTTTTTCTAGAGTGAGGTCAATGGGTTTTTCACAAAAAATCGGCTTCTTAAGTTTGGCAAATGCGCTAATCAAGTCAGCGTGAGTCGCAGTATTGCTGACAATGACAACAGCTTCAATTTTAGAATCGTCAAAGGCCTCTTCGATTTTCCCATAAGCTTTGGCTCCGTATTGCTCGGCCAATGTATCTGCCGCTTCACGATTGAGGTCTACCACGCAATAGAGTTCTCCGTCGGCACTTCGGTGGATGTGCTTGGCGTGGTCGGTTCCCATGCGACCAGCTCCGATGAGGCAGGCTTTAATCATAATGATTCCATTTGAATAGTGGTGTTAATCCCAGATGATGGACCTTCTTGTCCGAGCCATCGGGAAGTAATGGTTTTGGTTTGGGTATAAAATCTCACGGCGTGTTTTCCATAGGCGTTGTGGTCTCCACGTATCGATCCTCTCCATCCAGTAAAGCTGAAGAAGGGGAGGGGAACGGGAATGGGAATATTGACCCCCACTTGTCCCACATCGACATGATGTTGAAAATATCGTGCTGTTTGCCCTGATTCGGTAAAGATTGCCGTCCCATTTCCATATTCATTCGCATTAATCAGCTCTATGGCTTCTTTAAGACTTTTCGCTTTCATGATCAAAAGCACCGGGCCAAAGATTTCTTCTTGGTAAGCGGTCATATTAGCCCTCACGTCACTTAAAATTGTGGGGGCAACAAAGTTTCCTGGTTCACCTCTTCCATCAAGTCGACACTGTGCACCGTCATCAATGGCTGATTGAATGAAATTGACAACCCGTTCCTTTGCTTGGGGAGAAATCAATGGTCCCAAATCCAAATCTTCTTCTCCGGGTCCCACCTTTAATTCACGTGCGATTTTCACCAATTCATCGATCCACTCATTTGCCTCTCCAACAAAAATAGCTACTGAAAGTGCCATACACCGCTGACCGGAAGCTCCAAATGCCGCTCCCGCAATGGCCCTCAAGGTTTTTTCTTTATTGGCATCAGGCATAATGACTGCGTGATTCTTGGCACCTAGTAGAGCCTGACACCTTTTTCCAGATTTAGTCGCCCGATCAAACACATGATGACCAGTTCCCACTGACCCGACAAAAGAGACTGCTTTCACCAAAGGATGATCGCAAAGCCCATTCACGACATCGGGACCTCCGTGCACGACATTTAATACCCCATCTGGGAGGCCAGCTTGTTTCATTAAATCGACCAGCATCATAGCGGTCATCGGAGTCTGTTCGGATGGTTTGAGAACGAAAGTGTTTCCCGCTGCAATTGCGATGGGGAACATCCACATCGGGATCATGGCGGGGAAGTTAAACGGTGTAATCCCGACACAAACTCCCAATGGTTGTTGGACACTGTAGGTGTCGATTTGCTTCGAAACATTTTCCACCATCTCGCCCATAATCAGAGAAGGAATGCCAGTGGCATATTCCACAACCTCCAGTCCTCTCATCACATCCCCTTTGGCATCGGAAAGAGTTTTCCCTTGTTCTCGGCATAGGCAGAGAGCAAGATCATCCATATGGTCTCGAATTAAAGCCTGCAACTTGAAGAATACCCGTGCTCTTTGTGATGGGGGAGTCTCTCTCCAATTCTTATAAGCCTTATGAGCCGTTTGCACAGCAACATCCACTTCCTTTTCTGTGCAAAAAGGAACGAGACCCAGAACCTCATTGGTTGCCGGATTGCAGTTTTCCATCCAAACGTCACTTTGAGATTCTCTCAATTCACCATTGATGAAGAGTTTTACTTTTTCGATTTTTTCTGTCACAGCCGTCATAATTCACCTAAATTTTTTATTAGCATACTAGATCAGACCAATGAAAAAAACAAGCTTTACAAAAGAAAATTAAAAAGAAAGACTCAATCTTCGCGCATCTTCGTGATCTTCGCGATCTTCGCGGTTAAATACAACAAAGTCACTCTGAACAAAACCGCCGCTTCAACAACAAATACACAGCATTCGTCCACCCAAATCCATGCTCATTACTCTCATACCCATAATCAAGATGAACATCGGAATCGCATTCAATCACATCGTATTTTTCATACATATGCCCATGCTTGGCGAATTCTTGTTCCACTAATCCACAAAACTTATCTGAAATTCTCCTCGCTTCCGCAACATATCCATAACGAGCCAGCCCCGACACGGCAATCCATTGAAGCGGCGCCCATCCATACGGTGAATCCCACTGACATCCCGTCTGCGTCGTACTTGTGGTCAGACCGCCTTTTCGTTCAAACAACGGCAGGTTGTTCACCACCGCTGCCGCTTGTTCGCGACTGGCTATTCCGGCCCAAAGAGGGTAGAAAGTAGTCAAAAAGGGATAGGGATAATGGGATTTCTTATGAAAGTTATAGGGGAAATAAAGCCCACGCTCTTCGCTCCACAATAAATGGTTGATCATTTTTTTTCGGTGTTTTGCCAGCTGTTTCCACTTCTTTTTTTCATCGCGAAGGTTAAGAGTTTTGGCGATTTCTTTTAAATCTTTCTCCATGAGATAAATCAAAGTATTGAGACAAACCGGAAGCTGATACGTCGTCTCAATCCCATAAGGACCAAAACAGCAGGAAACGTCAAAACCTGATTCTCGCATAGCGCGATCATCTAAGTAATACATTTCCTTAAGTTCGGAATCAAAATGAGTGTTTGAAACCTCCAATTTTCCTTGTGCAATAAGATCTTCAACACGATCGAAATGATTTTCTCCGAGGTGGTTGATTTCTGATGATAAGACCTCTATTGCAGGACCGGTGGCATTATCGTAGTATCGTGCTAAATGATACTGAGGGATATGTCTGGGATGTGATGTCCAAAATTGATAGTATTTTTTGAGAATCGGATATGCCTCTCTTAATTGCTCGATATTTTTTCCGTAAACCATAAGCACCATTTGCGAAAGAAACGGAGGATGAGATCGTGTCAAATGATAACTGCGGTTACTATTGAGAACATGGCCATAGTGCTCTACTTGATAGAGTTGGTTGTCAACAATGTTTTGAGCCATTGATACATCACCCTCTTCTAGTAGGCCGAGAAGAATGAAATAGCTATCCCAGCCGTACATTTCGTTAAAGCGGCCGCCGGGGGTAATGTAGGGTTTGGGGAGATAGAGAAGACCGTGATGATCGATTTGCTCAAAGGTTTCAGGAAGAACCTGGACATCGAAATGGTTGAGTGAATTTCTGATTCGATCGGAATTTTCTAGCGAGGAAATATAAAGAATGGGTTTCTTGTCCGATTGTAATTTCGGATCGAATGCGCTAATTGATTGGTGGCATGACCGTTCGAGAGTTTTCCATGTTTGTGTAATGTAATGAAATGTGTCTGAGGAATGCATGGCAAGTAATAGGGAGAAAAAATATTTTATGTGTGCGTTTGACAGGAAGTTCATAAATTGTCCTCCCTCTTGTGCTTATACCCCGCGCGCTGTCAAATTTAGATTTGGACAACGCGAAAGTTCCCGCGGTTGAAATTCCAAATTTGACAGCGTGCGTGGTATAACCCTATCATTGATGAGTTTGTCCATTAATGTCAAATTTAGAAATTCAAGATTTTTTTTTCACTGACAAAAATACTGAGTTAAAATAAGATTTCGGTCTTAGTAGTTTCTAAAAATGGAGGTTTTTATGGAATTATCGGGATCATCATCATTTGTTATGGAACCGGGCTCAAGCAGCGAGATCAAAGGGTCTCAATTTGAAGAAGGTTGCAGTAGTAAGGGAGTTACCTTTCAGGATGAAGAGGCAGTGAACAAGGTTGCGGCAAAAGGGTTAAGAAAATTAGATAAGTCTCATCGAAAAGAGTTAATTCCCCAAGTCACGGTGCTTTCGGAACGTTGCAAAAAGAACTCATGGCTGATTCGTCACCTTTTGGAGTTTTCGAGTCTGAGGTCATTAACCATGTCCGGAAATCTTAAGACTGCCGATGCTAGGAAAATTGCCGAATTTATTAAAACGACTACTACTTTAGAAACTTTAGATCTCTTCGATTGTAAAATTGAACGCAATGGAGCCAAGGCCATTAGCAAAGCTCTCAAAAAAAATAAGACCCTGCTGACTCTTAAAATAACAGGAAAAAACTATTACTTTGATGAGCTGGGCGACTCTCTTCACACAAATGCCACTTTAACTGATCTTTGGTTAAAGACTGAATGGCGAACTGCTGGCGATCATATTTCCTGGGCGCTGAATGACAATATCACCTTAGAAAAGTTTCATTACTTCAATAAGGATCCAAGAGGGTATCAACTGGATAATGATGTTCGAGTAAATATCGAAACGCATCTTGAGCTCAATCAGGCTCTTCACCAATTAGATGAAGATATCCCAGATGAGATTGTGTTGAAAAAAATCATGAAAAAGTGTTTACGCGTTTTAGCTCGAGATAAAACCCCTAAAAAAACCAAAAAAGTTGTTCGTTCATACTTAAAACAACTGGCTCCTCATATGACCTTTGTGGCTGATAACCATGGACAAGATTTCTGGCTTATAAGGAATCTCAGTCGTTTTGAAAATTTACGAACGTTAAAGCTCCGTGTCAGCCTTTACAAAACGGAGACAATCGAAGGGGGTTACAGTAGAGTTGTCGATGATTTCCATTCAGTGACAAAATTTCTAAAAAAACATCAATCCTTAGAATCTTTGATATTATTGCCCACAAAGGATCAACCCTTGATTTCAAATGATGGGTTGATTGCAGTTATGAAATCATTGAAAAAAAATCAATCAATACGAAGACTTGAAATCTCGGGGTGTGAAGCTGAGCTCAGTGGAACAGAAGCTTTAGTGAAGTACCTAGAAAGAAATGGTCATGTTGAAAAATTGACTTATACGGTTTGGCTGGGGAAATTACATTCCAAAGAATACGATCCGCTGATTGAATATCTCAAGGAAAATGAATCAATCACAGAGTTAGATCTCTCAGGTAACCGATATTTAAATATTAAAGATCTTCTTCAAGTGAATCATTCAATTAGGAAATTGAATTTGAGTCGTTGTGGCCATTTCAATCTTGGTGACGTTTTAAAAATTAATACGACATTGGAAACTCTGATTCTTAACGAAAATGGTATCTGGTCAAATGACGTCGTAAAACTAATGGATGGAGTGCGTCAAAATAAAACTCTTAAAGTCTTGTCCCTGCAAAGTAACAATATTGGTAGTAAAGAAGGGTTGTTTATTCAAAGAATGCTTCAAGAAAATGAGACATTAGAAGAGCTTCTCCTTTCAAAAAATGGATTGCTGGATGAGGGAGTGAAAAGAGTCGCAAAAGGCTTGATGAAAAATCATAGTTTAAAGCGTCTTTGTCTGCTTCATAATTATATCGGAGCAGAAGGTTGTCGCGCTATGGGAAAAGCTCTTGCTAAGAACAGCACACTTGAAGGCCTTATCATAAATGAAAATACCAGATCCGGCAAAGGGACAGTCCTTTTGTGTCGAGGATTAAGGAAAAATAAAACGATTAAGATGATCGAGTTTGGCACTAAAAGTTTTTTCCTTGAGCCTTGGTCTTTAAAAAGTTTCCTGACCTATCCCAGATTCTTTTTAAAGGATGGGATTGCCGCTGAATGTTTTGATCGCGCCATTCGGAATAATCCTCTTGAAGCCGCTTGTTTTGTTGCAATGGAGGTCGACACCCATGAAAATTATCGTGATCTTCCCGATAGACAGCACTTGTATTCTTGGGATCCAGAAGTGTGGGATTCTGGTCATCGTGATTCCTTTTGGGCTGAGGAATCCTAAAAATCATTATTATAACAAGGAGAATTTATGGAACCTGTAACTGATCAAAATATCTTTCAAGTTTTACCCGAAGATATCACAACTAAAATGATTTTACCGCACGTTGAATTTGGTGACTGGGTGAATTTTCGGAACGTCAATCGACACAACCATCTACTTTCAACAGAATGTCCGCAACATTTCATAACTTTTATAAAAAAAGTTTATCAAGTTCAGGGTCAAATATTTCCTGATTTTACAAAGACTTCTCTCATTAACTCAGAACTCATATCCAAGCTAGATCCAAGATGGATGCATATTCGCATTCTTGAGATTAATAATATTTCTTTAAGTGAAAATCATATTAACCATCTTGCTAAGTTTATCGAAAAGTCTTCCTTTTTGGAGTCGTTGATTTTGTGGAATTTTGATGAAGGTTTTGCTCTCGAGAATGATGGTTTGATCCGGATTGCCCAAGCGATAGCAAAAAGTCGGAGCTTTAGAAAGCTTGACGTGTATGACTGTCAGTTTGAGTTTTCAGGATTAGAAGCTTTCACCACAGCATTACATAGTCACCCAACAATGGAAAAGCTGAGTATAATAAGACGTCCTCGCGAATTATCGCTTGAGGAAATGGGGCTTTATTCGAAATTTCTCGCACATAACAGTGTCTTGAAAAGCATTGCGATTTGTTCAGTTGATAATATGACTCCAGAACACATCAGCATTCTTGCACAGGGCCTGCGTGATAATCATACCTTAGAAGACCTTGATTTGGGTGGCAATAATATCGGGCCGTGTGGAGTTCAGCATATCGCGGATCTGATGGAACATAGTCGGTCTCTGAAAAAGATTAGACTATCTCAGAACAATATCGGTAACGAAGGAATGGAAATGGTTGCCCGTGCTCTTGAAATCAATACCTCGGTGCAAGAACTCTCCTTTAGTGAATGTGGGATAAGAGGAGGAGAGGCGATTGCTCAGGTCATACGAGTGAGTCAAACCCTCAAATATCTTTTTTTTCAAATGGATGACATTGGGCCTGAAGGTGGAGAAGTCATCGCTGAAGCTTTGAAAGATAACGAGTCCCTTGAAGTTCTTATCATTCCACGATGTGATTTGAGAACACGTGGTGTGGATGCCATCTTCCGCGCTCTCCAAACGAACAAGACTCTCAAATATCTCGACGTGAGTGTCAATGCGATGACCGGAACTGATGAAGTGGAAGCGATGTTAACCATGAACACTTCTTTAGAGACTTTAGATTTATTGCATTGCGACCTTGGTGAAGAAGGGATGAATGCGATTGCGAGAGGACTTTCGGCGAATCACACCTTAGTGCATCTGGAATTAGGGGGAATCTCGGTACCAGACGATTGGGGATCCCGTATGTTCGAAGGCTTAAAGGAGAATACAACCTTCAAATATCTCGATTTATTTGCGATCGAGATCACTGAACAGGTTGCCTCTGATATTCTGGTCAATCTATTGAGACTCAGTTGTCTAGAAGAACTTCATATGGTGCGTTCTGAGCTTGGACCCGATACAAGAGAAATCGGACGAGCGCTTGGTGAGAATACATCCATAAAAAAACTGGAGATCGCGCAAAATAACATTGGATCTGAGGGGGTTAAATGGATTGCGGAGGCATTAATCCACAATCGAACACTCACCGAACTAAGTTTACAATCGGATGAAATCGATAACAATGGGGCTCAATATTTCACGGAAGCTTTGGAATCCAATGAAACGATAAAAAAAATTGACTTACGCGATAACGATCGCATTGACAATGAGAGAATTATGGAATTATTACACGTGAATCAATCTGAATAATTCTTTCTTTTTTTTCATGATTTCACAGTATTTGAATTATGAGAAAGAAAGTGGTCCCTAGTCTCATTCTGGCTGTTTTAGCGGCATTGTCTGTCACCTGGTGGTTGAGTTCTAAGTACCAGGCAAATGATGTTATGACCATTCCCCTTGACCTGAGCCTCTATATCCCCATTGCACCCAAATGGGTTCATGGTGACCCCGACCTCGAAACCCTAACTTATATCAATCGCGAATGGAACCGACAACAGATCGCTTTTGACAAAAGTTCA
>JAAKFL010000007.1 GCA_011065065.1 Chlamydiota bacterium
TCTCCTATATCCTGTTTATCCTGTCGTTTACGATCCTGTTAATCCTGATATTTTTACCAAAACATTTGAAATTAATAGATTGTCAATTAAAGCCTTATGTTTCTAATATTAAACGTTTTAGAGAAGAACGTAAAAAGATGTGTTAAATTGTAAGGGCAAGCCTGCGCACTCCAAAAAGTATTTTTTTAAAAGAGGGATCGATGATAATCCATTTAAATCTTTGGAGCATCATGTTCAGAATTTCCCGTACAACCCGGTTAACACCATTCAATCCCCTAAGACCCACAACACCAAACTATCTTCTTACACCGAATGACATTAAATAACTCAACATCAATATTTTAAACTTTAATTTATAGACCTCAATGAATAAAAGTATCCTGTACATCCTTTTCATCCTAACCATCCTGTAAAATTCCTTACGAAATAGCCCGAAATTTGCTACAATTCAGCTCTATGTTTAAGTACGACACAAAGAAAATTAGAAATTTCAGCATCATTGCCCATATTGACCATGGGAAATCGACGATTGCAGACCGTTTGCTCGAATTAACGCACACTCTCGAGAAGCGGGAAATGAAGGAGCAAGTGCTTGATGATATGGAACTTGAGCGTGAGCGTGGGATCACAATCAAGGCTCATCCTGTCACCATGTATTATAAAGCAGAAGATGGTGAGATCTATCAGATCAATTTAATCGATACTCCTGGGCATGTGGACTTTACCTATGAAGTGTCCCGCTCTCTTTCGGCTTGTGAAGGGGCGTTATTGGTGGTCGATGCAGGACAGGGTGTCCAGGCGCAAACAATGGCGAATGTCCACCTGGCAATTGAACGCGATTTAGAAATCATTCCTTTGATCAATAAGATTGATCTTCCGACCGCAGATTTTGAAGAGGTCCGCCGGCAAATTGAAGATGTGATCGGTCTGGATACCACGAATATGATCGGTTGTTCGGCTAAGCTTGGGACGGGAACCGACCTGATTCTTGAACGAGTGATTCAGGACATCCCTCCTCCGAAAGAACCAGAAGATGATATTCTCCGTGGGCTAATCTTCGACTCCCACTACGATACTTATCGCGGAGCAATGGTGTATGTACGGGTGATTAGCGGTGAAATCAAGAAACGTGACCAAATCAAGATGATGGCTACGGGTCATGAGTACGAAGTTCTTGAAACGGGAATATTTGCTCCGCACCAAAAACCTGTCGATTCACTTCGTCCAGGTGAGGTGGGTTATTTGGCATGCAATATTAAAAACACTGCTGATGTGAAAATTGGGGACACAGTCACACATAAAAAGCATCCTGCACAAAAACCTCTTCCAGGATTTAAGCTCATCAAGCCCGTTGTGTTTGCAGGGATTTATCCCATTGACACCTCTGATTACGAAACTTTGAAAGATGCGCTGGTGAAATTACAGCTAAATGATGCCGCTCTTCACATCGAGCAAGAGACCAGCCAAGCTCTTGGGTTTGGGTTCCGTTGCGGATTTTTAGGCCTCTTGCATTTAGAAATTATTTTCCAGAGATTGCAACGCGAATTCGATCTCGACATTATCATGACAGCCCCTAGCGTTGTCTACCGTTTCACTTTATCTGACGGTACGGTAAAGGAGGTCGACAACCCTGCCCATTACCCCGATCCGTCGATCATCGAATGGGTAGAAGAGCCTTGGGTAAAGGTTCATGTCATGATCCCAAAGGATTACCTCGGGGTGATGATGAACCTTGGAATAGAGAAGCGGGGCGTTTGTGAACACACAGAAACATTGGATGAACATCACCTGTTACTGACTTATCGGTTGCCGTTATCAGAGATCATTTCCGATTTCAACGACAAACTCAAGTCGATTACCCGAGGCTACGGTTCATTTGATTACGAGTTTGATTGTTATGAAGAAAGTGCGGTCATCAAGCTTGAAGTACGGGTGAATGAAGAACCAGTCGATCCGTTTTCTTGTTTGGTGCACAAAGATAAAGCGTTGGCGAAAGGAAGAGATATCTGCGCCAAGTTGAAAGAGGTGATTCCAAGGCAGTTGTTCAAGATTCCGATTCAAGCGGCGATTGGAGGAAAAATTGTCGCACGTGAAACGATATCGGCTTTGAGCAAAAACGTGACAGCAAAGTGTTACGGAGGTGACATCAGTCGAAAGCGAAAGCTTTGGGAAAAGCAGAAAAAAGGGAAAAAGAAGATGAAGGAGATGGGGATCGGGAAGGTCCGCATTCCACAAGAAGCCTTCATCAAGATGCTCAAAACGGATTAAGAGGCTGTTTACAAATTTCGAATGGCTTTATTTGAGATTATTTTTTTCCGTGGCCCCCAAGGGGAAAAGAACTCAAATTAAGCTGATTCCAAATTTGTAAACAACCTCTAAGGGGAAACATCATGCCGAGAATCTTAGTTGTGGGCTCCCAATGGGGAGATGAAGGGAAGGGAAAAATCATCGACATTCTGGCTCAAGAGTCAGAATGGATTGTTCGTTCGCAGGGAGGAAACAATGCGGGTCATACGATTGTGATCGGCACTCAAGAATACAAGCTCCATCTCATTCCCACCGGAATCTTACAAACCAACACGAAGTGTGCTATTGCTGCTGGAACGGTTATTGACCCTATTGTGTTGGTGGAAGAAATGAAAACTCTTCAGACTCGAGGGATTACTTTCGAAAATCGGTTTTGGATATCACCCAGCGCACACATCATCATGCCCTACCACAAGATCATGGATACCCTCCAAGAAAAACGTAAAGGAAACGTGGCCATCGGAACCACAAAACGAGGAATCGGCCCCTGTTATTGCGACAAAATCAATCGTATCGGCATACGGATGTGTGACCTTGTTGACTCTAAACAATTCGAAACCATACTCACATCAGTCTTGAAACTAAAAAACGAAGAGCTCACAAAACTCTACAGCAAAGAACCGCTCGCCTTCAAAGAAGTGTATGAGGAATATATGGCGCTTGCCGAGATTCTTCGCCCTTATGTTCGCGACATCAATCCCATGTTACACAAAGAAACGGAATCCCATAAAACCATCCTTTTTGAAGGAGCCCAAGGAACTTTCCTCGATGTCACATCGGGAACCTATCCTTACGTCACCTCGTCGAATACTACGGCTGCTGGCATTTGTTCGGGAGCAGAAATCGGCCCGAACACCATTGACCACGTATTGGGTGTCATGAAAGTTTATTCCACTCGCGTCGGAAACGGACCATTTCCAACCGAAATCAGCTCGCACCCCTACTTCAATCCGATGGACGCACGAGAAATGGGAACTACCACTGGCAGGCAAAGACGAATGGGATGGTTTGACGCAGTGTTAGCCAAAGCGTCAGTCAATATCAATGGAATTTCTTCACTCGCCATGACCAAGCTAGACATTCTCGATCAATTTGATGAGATCAAGATCTGTGTCGGTTATGAATTTCAGGGGAAAATCCATCTGACTCCACCGCCCGAAATCCACCTTTGGGACCAAATCAAACCACAATACGAAACTCTCCCAGGCTGGAAGTCGCCGACCACACACATCACAAATTACGAGCAACTTCCTGACAACGCGAAAAAGTATCTCAATCGTATTTCAGAGCTTTGTCAAACGCCCATCTCCATGATCTCTGTGGGACCTGAACGAGAGCAAATTGTTGTTGTCTACTCACCCATTGGCCAAAAGTTGGGGGTTTAGTGTCGGTTTTTTATACACAGGAACAGTTATCCAGCCTTAACCGGAAAAATATTCCCCGGCATGTGGCCATCATCCCTGATGGAAACCGTCGATGGGCCTCGCTCCAAAAACAGGATGCTGCTTTTGGTCACAAAACTGGCTGCGATATTTTATTGGATATTGTGGAAGCCGCATCAGACATCGACGTCGAGTACCTCACGCTCTATACTTTTTCGACAGATAATTGGAAACGATCAAAGTTTGAGGTGGACACTTTGATGGCGCTGCTCAAAGTTTACCTGACTGACCAATTGCCCAGAATGATTGATAAGGGAGTCAAATTATTAACTATTGGAGACCTAACGCCTCTTCCTGAAGATATCAAAGAGGTCGTTCACAAATGCAAAGAGGCCACACAAAACTGCGACAAAATTCATCTTATCTTAGCGCTGAATTACGGAAGTCGAGAAGAAATCACACGGGCCTTTAAGAAAATACTGTCCGAAGTGGAGCAGGGTAAGCTTGACAAGGGAGCGGTCAACGAAGAGATGGTCAGCCGTTATCTGGATACCTCGCAATTCCCCGACCCCGAGCTGTTGATTCGGACAAGCGGTGAAAAACGGATTAGCAATTATCTCCTGTGGCAGTTATCATACTCAGAAATCTACCTAACAGACACCTACTGGCCTGAATTTAGGCCAAATGACTTTTTGGAAGCGATCATGGATTATCAAAAACGTGAGAGAAGGATGGGAGGATCATGACACAATTCATACAGAGGCTTTTTGTCGGTTCGGGATTGATTCTGATCACACTTTTGTGGATTTTCTTATCAAATGCAGAACCTTTCAAACCATTTTTAGCATTTGCGTATGCCTTCTTTATCGGAATTGTTTTGTGGGAATTTTACCGTCTGCCAATCGCCAAGGGATGTGATCCCCTTGATAAAATCGGAGTCCTCACTGGAGCCGCGTTTATACTTTCCCTTTTCTACGCAATTGATCATCCTTTTTTCCCTTTTATCATTCTTGGTCTATCGCTAGTTTGGGGATTTGGGTACTTTCTGGCAATGGGGACCGACCCCCTGATCAATTTATCCACCACATACTTTGGAATCGTCTACTTAGCCCTCCCCTTGGGATGTTTGGTATTGATTCACAATCACTTTCCAGATAGTCGCTTATGGTTGTTGTATGCCATCGTGGTAACGAAGTTTAATGACATCGGGGCCTATTTTGGAGGAAAATTATTCGGAAAGCACCCGTTGACTCCCACTATCAGCCCGCTAAAGACTTATGAAGGGGCGATATCTGGTTTAACTATCAGCATGTTAACCAGTTTAACCTTCAGTACATTTTTGAATTTAAATCTGTTAGATTCCCTGATTCTCGGTTTTTGTATTGGTACTTTAGCGCAATTTGGTGACGCTGCGGAATCGTTGCTCAAACGGGATGCAAAAATTAAGGACAGCAATTCTCTGCCAGGACTTGGAGGGTTATTGGACGTCGTGGATTCCCTTGTTTTCACACTCCCTTTTGTTTATGGTTACATTAAGTTCATGGAGATATAAGTTATGATTATCACAATTGACGGAGCCGTCGCTACCGGAAAAAGCTCAGTGGCTAGAGGCCTTGCCCTTTCACTCGGATACATCTTCTTTGATACAGGTGCCATGTACCGTTCCCTGACATATGGCCTCATTAAAAAGAACATCGACATCAATAACGAAAAGAAACTCAAGGCATATTTAGACACTTTTGATTTTGATATGAAGATTAAACGGGGGGAGAAGCTTTATTATGTGGAAGGTGAAGATGTCACCGAGATCATTCGCGGTCTTGAGGTCACCCAAAAAGTCTCTGATGTTGCCGCCATCCCCATTGTAAGAGAGAAGTTGGTGGAAATACAAAAAGAGTTAGCGACCGGAGTCAACGCTGTCTTTGAAGGACGCGATATGGGGACGGTAGTCTTTCCCAAAGCTGACTTAAAAATCTTCCTCACTGGACGTACAGAAGTGAGAGCAGAGCGTCGCTTAAAGGAGTTAAGGGAAAAATTTCCTGAGATGGCCGATGAGCTCACGCCGGAAGCAGTTCTTGAAAATTTAACCAAGCGAGATGAGATTGACACAACGCGTAAAGTTTCCCCTTTGAAAGCTGCAAATGATGCTTACATCATTGACACATCGGATCTTTCCTGCGAGGACGTTGTCAACAGAGCCTTGGAGTGCAAGGACCGTCATAAGCGATCCCTATAAAGGTAACAGGATAGTAAGAGGCTGTTTACAAATTTGGAATCAGCTTAATTTGAGTTCTTTTCCCCTTGGGGGCCACGGAATCGCAAGGGTAATATTAACCCAATATTACCCTTGCGATTCCGTGGCCCCCAAGGGAGAAAATAATCTCAAATAAAGCCATTCGAAATTTGTAAACAGCCTCTAAGGATGGACAGGATTAACTTAAGAATCCTGTATCTAATGTCATCAAATTTTGATGGATAGAAAATCCTTTACAGAGGGACACGGAGTTTGGATTTAATAAAAACCTCTGTGCCCCTCTATGCTATACTCTGTGTTCTCTGTGAATAAGTTTCTCTGAAATAGAAATCTACTTCCAAAAAAATTCCATTATGTTAACTTCTGTCCAAAACATGGAGGTCATCATGGAAAAACCCACTGAGATATCCCCCTACACGTCTTTTCTTACTACTGAAGTTCTGAACACAATGGAGACAATTCCCTCTAATGTGCTGTCCGTTTTTAAGTTTTTATCTAATAAAGACCCTATTTTTACAGAGGCGCCTGAAATCGCTTACAAATTATTGTACTTGCTCCATTTCCACTCACAAACTGATCCCAAGTTATTTAATCTCACAAAACGGATCTCTAAAATTTGCGCACAAACAGGTGTCTTTTCAAATATTACTCTGGTTGAAGACTACAAATTGATCACAGCTGACGGAGAAGTCATGATTAACCGGGTCGCCTTAGAATCATTCGTTCAATACTTTCGAGTGGCCACCCGTTTTGAGAATAAAGGCATATTTAAGTTGCAGTATTATTCGAATGGGGCCATCGAACTGTTAAAATCCTACATCTATACTCGCTCGGATATTGAACCAACCGAAGGCTTTAGAGAGCTGTTCGAACTCCTGATTCTTTCCGAAAAAATGGAGTATAAACCCTTACACAACCACCTAAAAAGAATCATTAAGAATAAGGCCGAATCCATTTCGACTTTCCATGAAATGATCATTGTCCGGGAGATCATGGAAAGTAGACAGGATGAAATCAGAGACTATTGGATGGAGTTCTATTTCATAGCCTTAAAAGCGGCAAGCCATGATGAAACGTGTTGGGAGCAAATGGATCTTCTGATTGACCTGAGCCTGTTTAATTTTTATTTAACTGGGCCTAAGTGGCAAAAATCTTTCATTAGAATCTGTCGCAGCGTAGCCGATTCCCTTTCCAAAGGAGTCAACACAGAAAAAAAATTCCTTTCTTTTTATAAATTGATCAATCGATTAAACCCCCTATCTGGGAAAGAAAAGGAAACCATGATTTTTGACACCATTTTTTCTCTTTATACCTCTCAGGGGATAGATCTTCGTCGCAAAGACGGCAAGCTAATAATTCCTGCCCAACATCTCAACCTCATTATTCAAAACACTCCCGTTTCCGCATTGATCAAGATTCACGAATTGGTAGGATCTATCGTCATTCGTACAAAAAATGAACATGACCGTTCTCAATTCAAATTTGCCACTGTGCTGCATCAAAACAAAATGCAATTGATCAAGAATGTGACCATTGAAGTCGATGCCACACTTTCTGATAATGAACTCAATTTTCTGAGAAGATATCTCCCAGATACCAAATTCACTGTCTTGGTGAATTTATCAGACACCCTATGTTCCGAACTCGATGACCGGATAACTCTTTCCGACTATACTCAAGACTTCATCACGAAAATAAATAATTTCAAAAAACTCCCTTCAAATATTTCGTTTATATTACAGTCGACTCATAAAGAGATACGAGTTGTCGATGTCAGTTGCTATGAAGATTGGCAATCACTTGGATTATTTTTACATGACAATCGTTGTATCAAAGAATTGGAGATACATAATAGTGACTGTGATGAGCGAAAGGACGTCGTTAAATTGTTAAAAAAATACAGAACGTGCACTTCAGATGGAACTTATTTTGATGGTAGGCATTTTATTCGCTTTGATTAAAGAAATTCTATCAACCTGTTCAAAGCAGGGAAGTCATTCTGGAAAAACTACATAGATTACGGAGAATCTTATGAAAACATCTGCACTCTCCCCATACTCCTTATTCCTAACGGTTGAAAAACTGGATGCCATGGAGAAAATTCCCTCGAGTCTATTACCTGTTATCGAATTCCTATCAAAAGAAGATCCTGTTTTTACTGCAGATCCATTATGCTGCTACAAGCTCTTGTCTCTGCTGAAAAATTCTAAACAATTCAAACTTACAAAACGTATCGCGGAAATTTGTTCGGTCACAGGAGTCTTTGCCAACATCGATCTCACTGAAAATCATATCTTATCCACAAAAGAAGGCGATGTTAAGATCAATCGGTTAGCACTCGAAACTTTTAATACTTACTTTCAATTGGGTACTCGATTTGAAGATACGGGGACATTTAAAGTCAAAGACTATTCAAAAGGGTCCATTGAATTATTAAAATCCTATATTTATACGAGATCCCCTATCGAAGAGACTGAATCCTTTATCGATCTATACGATCTCTGGATTTTATCCGAAAAAATGGAAGAGTCTCTCCTCCAGAAGCAAATTCAAACAGTCATCAAAGAAAAGGCGAAATCAATTTCCACTCTTGAAGATATGAAAGTGCTCCGAGAAATTATGGAAGCTAAACAGGATGAGATCCGAGAAGCCTGGTTAGAAATCTATTTCATCGCCTTCGAAGCTGCCAGCCAAGATGACAGGTTTTGGGAGAATATCGATCCACTTATTGACCTTCCCAATTTTAAAGCGCCCACTTGGCCAAAGTCTTTACAAGACCTCTGTCATAATGTCGCTCTTTCTCTTTCTGAACGAGTCGACAACGAGCAAAAATTTCTAGAATTTCAAAAATTTGTCAATTTTCTGAAGCCATTATCGTACGATGAAAAACAAGCCTTGATTTTCTATACTCTTTTCTCCCTTCTCAAATCCCAAGGTATTGACATTCGTCAACTCAACAAGTTGCTCATTATACCGGTTGAACATCTAGACTTGATCATCACAGATCGACCCCTTACCGAAATCATTCAAAAATTTTTAGGTGGTATCGTGGTCAGAAGAAAAAATGAATGGGATCGATCTCAAATTAAATTTGCCACAGCTTTTTATCTGAAGGAGATGCTGCGGATAACAGATATTTATATCGAAAACCCAACCGCTCTTTCAGATCAAGAAATTTTATTTCTTGCCAAAAAGCTACCCGAAACAAGATTCCATTTAAAACTTGATTTACATCTAACATTAAAAGCTAAAATCATTCACCATTCGTCTAATCGTTTTAGAGATTCCTATGATGACTGGACAACTCTTAAAAAAGGCAACGAGGATCTTTCTAAAATCATGGAACATTACTATGATTCGTGCGCCAATATATCCATCGAATCACTTTCAACACCAGATACAATTGAATTACTCAAGATTATGAACTTGGATCATGTTGGAAAATTTGTCCGTGACAATCCCTCTATTCATCATTTAAAAATAAAATGTGTTAACACGTCAGCAATAGGAAAGACTATATGTAATACTTTAATGAAATACAGAACAATCAAATCTAATGATTATTTCTTTAAAACACAATTTGTACATTTTGAATAACTATGTTCATTATCCTATTCAAATATTCTCCAAGATGCTATACTTTTTCTCCAGGCACTTAAAAAAGGAGTCAAATATGGAAAAACCAAAAGAAATACCAATGAATTATACCCCTTTTCTTACGATTGAGAAATTGAAAGAAATAGACAAAATGGAGACAATTCCAACCGAGATTTTAAAATATTTTGAATTATTATCAGAAAAGGACCCGCTGTTTAAACATCAACCAAAGGTCTGTTTTCAGATATTATCCATCTTGAATCATCGCTCTCAATCGAATCCTAAACTGGTTGAACTCACGACCCGAATTCAAGACATATGCTCTAAGACGAAAATCTTTTCAAATCCTGGACTGCCTGAAAATTTCCGATTAAAAACTCAAGAGGGTGAAGTTGTTTTGATTAACGAAACTGCATTTGAATCTTCAGGTTTCTTTGATCAAATAGAAGCTCATTCAACAAGTCACAAAAAAAATGAAATTGATTTAACAGAATATTCTCTACATTCTATCGAGTTATTAAAGGACTATATTTATTATAAAACCCCAATTGATTCAAAAGAGGATTATCAAGCTCTTTTTGACCTTCTTGATCTTGCCTATTCCAGAAAAAATAGTCAGTTTCATGATCACATTTTCAAAGTATTGATCGAAAAGGTAAAGACAACCACAAGTGTTAAATTAGTACTTGATCTCAAAGAGGTTATGGAACTCAAGAAGGAAGAACACGGAGAGATTTCAAATCGCTGGTTAGAGATTTACCTAACAGCTGTTGTCGCTGCAAGTCAAGATGAATGCTTTTGGGAATTTAGTGATGTTTTAATTAGCACATCCACGTTTACTTCCATGCCTTCAGATTCAACCATTCATAATTCTCTAATAAAGATATGTCTACAATGTGCATTCTCACTATCATCTAGGGTTACCGATAAAACAACATTTCTCAATTTCTACAGATTTCTAAATGTTTTATCTCCTCTATCTGATTTTGATAAGCAGAAATTCATTGTTGAAACTCTTGTGCAAATTTTCAAAATCGAGAAACTAAATATCATTCAAGACAATGGTCGATTCATTGTACCAGCTGAATATCTTAACAGAACGCTTGCTGAAACACATATTGGTGAAATCATTCGGACGTATCTTGGTGAGATTAGGATTCGAAGAGGGAATGAATTTGACCGATCTCTTATTTTACAAAGTGCCGCTTTATTTCATTCAAAAATGGATTTTATTAAAAACATCAATATTGAATATGGTTCAACATTAACTGATGAGGATATTTTTTATCTGTCTGAAATACTTCCCAATACGCACTTTCATTTGAAATATAATTTTAAAAATAAGTTAGAAAATAGATCCTATATGCCTGAAGCACATATGGACAGAAACAACAAATTTTTTGCGGTATGCAAAAAATATTATGATGGACGACCTAATATTCATCTCGAAGCTTGTTCTCCTCCGGAAAGACTCCATTTCCAGTATCAAGAAAACAAAGAAAATTGGAAAAACCTTGGGAAATTTTTACGAGATAATCTCAGCATAAAACAAGTAGAAATTTATAAGGTGAATTACAAAGATAAAGTTCAAACTATTAGAGATTTATTATCGGAATTTAGACCAGTCTTTGAGGATAATCTTCATTACTTTCGGGATGTCCTGAATGTAAAATTTAAGTAAAAAATCATCTATGAAACGCAGATTTGTCATCTTCGACAAATCTGCGTCATCTGCGCCTGTCAAACCGTATACGAAGTTGCGCTCACCTTACCACCAGTTCCTGTCCAGTTGGTGTGGAAGAACTTGCCGCGTGGCTGGTCGACTCGCTCGTACGTATGCGCACCGAAATAATCACGCAATCCCTGCAACAGATTCGCCGGCAGTCTCGCAGTGCGATACCCATCGTAAAACGCCAGAGCCGTTCCAAAAGCAGGAGTCGGCACACCTAACTCAATTGACTTAATCAATACACGACGCCAGCCATCTTGCGCTTTGATAATCGCGCTGTGGAAGAAATCATCCAACAGCAAGCTATCCAGCTCGGGATTCTTTTCGAAAGCATCTTTGATATTGCCAAGAAACTTACTGCGAATGATACATCCTTCTCGCCACATCAAGGCCACACTTCCATAATTGATATTCCAATTATATTCCTTGGAAGCTTCACGCATCAGCATGAAACCTTGAGCGTAGCTCACAATTTTTGAGGCATATAGCGCATCCCTCAGATCGTTGAAGAATTCATCCCGATCCCCAGAGAAAAAGGAATCTGGCCCTTTCAGAATACGGCTAGCTCTCACCCGTTCCTCCTTCAATGAAGATAAGCAACGAGAGAACACGGCTTCAGATATCAACGTTAGTGGAAATCCCAGGTCTAGCGCACTCATACAAGCCCATTTTCCTGTCCCTTTTTGTCCTGCGACATCCAAGATTTTATCCACTAATGGTTGTCCATCTTCGTCGACATGAGAAAACACGTGGCTGGCAATTTCGATGAGGTAGCTGCTTAAGACTCCTTCGTTCCATTTGACGAACACATCATGGAGTTCATCTGCAGTCAGACCTAAACTTTGATTGAGAAGTTGATACGCTTCACAAATGATCTGCATATCACCATACTCGATTCCGTTGTGCACCATCTTCACGTAGTGACCAGCGCCATTTTCTCCGACCCAATCGGCACAAGGTTCCCCAGTGTCCGCTTTTGCTGCAATTGATTGCAGGATACCTTTTACATGGGGCCACGCCTCATGATTTCCCCCGGGCATGATTGAAGGACCGTGACGGGCGCCCTCTTCACCACCTGAAATCCCAGTTCCCACAAAAAGAATTCCTTTCTTTTTGAGGTCTTGGCATCGGCGATTTGTATCGGTGAAGTGACTGTTACCACCGTCAATGATGATATCGCCCTTTTCAAGAAGGGGGACTAGTTTATCGATGAAATCATCCACCGCTTGACCTGCTCTTATCATAAGCATCACACGTCGTGGTCGTTTGAGTTGTGAAACAAATTCTTTGAGGTCATGAGTTCCGATAACATTCGTTCCCTTTGCAGGCCCGTTCATAAAGTCGTCGACTTTGGAAGTTGTCCGGTTAAACACCGCGACAGTAAACCCGTGATCATTCATGTTCAGGACTAAATTTTGTCCCATAACAGCAAGACCGATTAAACCAATGTCAGCATTTGCCATAAAAATACCTCTTTGAAAAACCTTTATCTGATACCCTTAGAATAACCGATTTTGAATAAGGAAACAATTCTTGATTAAAAAGACATATATACCCATAAAACTTCAAGATTTGGGATTTTGGCTTTGAGAAAGCCCCGGGATTAAACGATTGTAAGTTGCCTTATATTATTAATATTAGGCAACTTACAATCGTTTAATCGCGGGAGCTTTCTCTTTGCCAAAAACCAAATCTTGAAGTTTTATGGGTATACCCTTTAGGATGAATAATCTTCGTCCCCGTAGCTCAGCTGGATAGAGCGATCGCCTCCTAAGCGATAGGTCGCGCGTTCGAATCGCGCCGGGGGCATAACATTCTTAGATTGCAGTATTTAGACGCAGATAAACACAGCGGCTAATGGCCTTTCAGATACTTGTCGATTCCGCTAGCCACACCCCATGCCAATTGTCTTCTGTAATTTGTCTGGAAGATCTTCTGCCTTTCCCCTGAATTGGTCAAGAATCCACCCTCAATCAACACAGCCGGCATCGCGGTCTCCCGCACAACGGAAAGGTTTCCGTGCTTGACGCCACGCGATTTTGCTTTCGTGACATCAATCACTTGATTCAAAACTTGCTGCGCCAACACTTTGGATTCACGCGCTCGGCCTCTGTTTTTTTCCGAGTTGAAATAAAAGACTTCTATGCCATGTGCTTGGGCACTGGGAGCAGAATTATAATGAACACTCACAAAGACCTTTGATCCCAAGTCATTGGCAATACTCGATCGCTTCTCTAAGGGAATGGACACATCTTCCGTTCGGGTGAGTACCGTGCGGTACCCCATTCTTTGCAAGTAATGTTCAACGAGAAAGGCGGTGTCAAGCGTCAGAATCTTTTCTTCGTAATGGGGAGATTTTGAATTTGTACCGAGATCTTTTCCCCCGTGCCCCGCATCAATCACAATCACCGGTCCCTGCTGAAATTGAGGCATCTCCATCGCAATGGGTTCCTGTTCCTCAATATACCGAGGATGAGAACAGGCTGTGAAGAGCCCCATAGCTAAAAAGAATAAACTAAACCGATGCCAATTGACTCTGACAAACCTCGGCAACAACCACCCGATCATCGAACTCCACCATTATATTTACAAATATCTGAAATCTTTCATGCCCCTTGCCAGCGATCAGAATCAAATCGTCTTCTTTCGCCATTTTGATGGCTTTCTCAATCGCTTTTCTCCTATCCGCTTCCACAACGACATTGTCCAGATTCGTAAACCCTCTTAAAATATCTTCAATAATCACTGTAGGATCTTCAGAGCGAGGATTGTCTGTGGTCACTATAGAGATGTCGGAATATTTTTCCGCTGCACGAGCCATCCCCATACGACGCTCCATATCACGATCGCCACCACAACCAAAAACTGTGAGAATTCTTCCGGTTTTAAGTTCATGCAACCCCTGAAGAACCGCTGCTAAGGACTCCCCTGAATGGGCGTAATCCACATAAACTTTAAGTCCCAAATTGTTTTTCACAAATTCAAGTCTTCCGGGGACTTGTTGGAAGCCTTTGAGAGCTGCGACGCTCTCTTCCAAAGAATATCCACATGCTAATGCCGTTGCTATAGTTGAAAGTATATTGCTAACATTATGCAATCCAACTAAGGTGGATTGACAAGTCACTTGTTGGTTTTGAGTGTGGATAATGAAGGTGCTTCCCAATGGTGTCAGTTTAATATCTGAGGCTTTCACATCCGCGGGATTCTGTATGGCGTAGGAAATTTTCTTTGCGGAGCACTCTTCTAAAATCTGTTCCCATAAGGGGCTGTCAGCGTTATAAACAGCTGTTCCACTTTCTTTGAGTGAAGCAAACAGTTTTCTTTTTGAGGCGATGTAATGGTCCATGTCTTTATGGTAATCGAGATGATCGGGAGTGAGATTCGTAAAGACAGCGATATCAAAATCAATGCATTGAACTCGGTTCTGATCAAGAGCATGTGAAGAGACTTCCATCACAGCTCCTTTGCAATTTTGTTGAATCATTTCGCGAAGCATTCGGTGATTCGTCAAAACATCAGGAGTCGTATGAGAAGCGGGGTATCGATGTTCACCGACAAGATATTCCACCGTTCCCATGAGTCCTGAGCGACATCCCAAAGATTCTAAAAGGTGATGAATCAAATAGGATGTGGTGGTTTTTCCTTTTGTTCCAGTGATGCCAATCATTAAAAGTTCTTCTGCTGGTTGCTCATAATAGCGGGCGACAAGCTGTCCTTCTATTTCTTTCACATTGGGATGAACGATTTGGGTGACATTTTTTTGTGAAGGATCATACATGTCAGTGACGATCGCCACAGCTCCGGATACCACAGCTTCGGGAGTATACAAGTTCCCGTCGGTCACTGCACCTTGTTTCGCAATAAAGAGGTTGCCCGGGCTCACTTTTTGAGAATGATTGGAGATTCCCGTAATCTCAATTGATTTAGACCCATGAACCTCTTGAACTTTTAGATCTTTTAATAATTTTACTAACTTCATCCCTTATTTATTCCACGAATCATACTTTTGAATCAATAGCCGAGTTTCTTTCATCCACACAGCTTGATCGGGGTCGTACCGCGGATCACCTTTAGGATATCCAAAGGGGTCGTCGGGGGGAACTCCCAGATACTCAAGCGTTTTCTTCGCAATTTCCCGGAAAATCGGCGCCGCACAGACTCCGCCATGATTATTATGGCCAACTCCGGGAATGTAGAACACTCCGGGCTCATCAAGTGTCACAAGGAGAACAAACTTGGGCTTTTCGGCCGGAGCAAACCCGATGAAGGTGACGGTATGTTTTTTTGAAGAGTAAACACCCTCGACAAGCTTCCGTGCCGTTCCACTTTTTCCCACTTCTGTATAGCCCGGGATGTTCGCACGGGTTCCTGTTCCTCCGGGCAACGTCCCGTACCTCATCACTTCACGGACCTGTTCAATGATCTTTGAGCTCACTAAACGCTTTGGTTGTTTTGGGGTTATATGGTCGACGAGAATGTGATCATCTTTCACAATTTTTCGAATGAGAGTGGGGTGGACTTCATATCCTCCATTGGCAATCAATGACCAAGCCCGCATAAGTTGGATACTGTTGACTTGTAAGTTGTATCCGATGGCAAGGGAATATGGCGTTGGCACTGACCACTCCGCTTTCCCATTCGGATGGTACTTTCCAGGTTGTGGAACAAGCCCATAACTTTCTGCAGGGAGCTCAAGCCCCGTCGGCCTTCCAAATCCAAAGACCTCTGTCAACACATCCCGATACCACTCTCTTCCCATGGCTCCCATCACTTGATCAATCGCTTTTGCCATATAAATATTGGAAGACTTTTGCATGGCCATGGCCATATTGAGGTATTTGTGATTCCCCACATCCTTCATTGGTTCTCTTCGCCCAGGCAGCGTGCCGTCATGACAGGGAACTTTTTTGTCCAAATCAAATATAGGGGCTTTTCCCTGTTTCGCCAAATCTTCGTTGGCCAGCAAGGCTGTGATCAAAGTAAAAGGCTTGATAACCGAACCTGGTTCACTAAGATCAGATAATGCGTGAACACGAGTATCTCCCATTTTTTGGGGATCATTAAAGTACTCTTTGTAATTCGGTGGATGGAAGAAGGGGTATTGAGCCAGCGCTAGGATCTCCCCAGAGTGCGGATCCATCAAAACGGCCCAGCCTCCTTTCGCCTTCGATTTGATCACTCCTTTTGCCAACTCTTCTTCCACAATGGCCTGAAGATAGTGATTGATGGTCAGATAAACATCGGCTCCGTTTTCAGGAGGCTCCAAGACCTCGCCCAGTTCCATGGAGTGGCGCGGAGATCTCATAAGCATTCTTTTTCCCAACTTGCCCTGCAGATAAGAATTCAATGAGAGCTCCAATCCACCAGTTGGCATCGCTTGTTTGGTCTCTTCATCCCGACGGTTTTGCACCGTATGAAGGACCTGTCCCAGCATTTTTCCAAAGGGATAAGAACGTCGATAATCGCTGACAAAAAAAAGAGCATTTCGTGGGATCTCATGAGCCCGCGCATAATCTCGCCACCACCCCAAAACACGATCTTTCGTCTCCTCTTCGTTCCACATCTTCAACAATCGGTTACGGCTATTTTTTTCAATCTGTTCTTGAATTACTATCGGTGATAATTCGAGATCATTCGAAAGAAATTCGACGATTCCGGGCCTAGCTTCATGTGGGATAGAAAGGGGATCAATATGAAGATGAAATTTCTGGACATCCGTGACGAATCTTTGTGGTTTTTCCGGATGCCCCTTTTTAATAGAAGAGTTCGAATAAAATGTTCCTCGAATAAAAGGCTCGCGGACAGAAAAATAATGTTGGCGACGCGCTCTAGAGCTCCAGTACTCCCCCTGCACAACTTGGATATAGAAAAAATGAGCCATCAAAATAGAGAACAAAAAAACTGCGGCCAGCGCGACTCCTACGACCCGTTTTTTATCATCCGATTTTCTTTTCATCTATACCCATTACAGTTCAAAAGTTGATTTTTGGCAAAGAGAAAGCTCCCGCGATTAAACGATTTTAAGCTGACTAATATTAATAATATAAGGCAGCTTAAAATCGTTTAATCCCGGGGCTTTCTCAAAGCCAAAATTTCAACTCTTGAACTGTAATGGGTATAAAACTGTAATCTCATCAAGGTTAGGGTGTTTGAGGTGTCTGAATTCTGGTTTATTTAACAGTTCAATCAAATGAACCGGATTTTCAAACTGTTCAATCTCATACCACATTCTTCGATTCTCCTCCTCGAACCCCCGCACCTCTTTTTCTAGAGAAGGAATCTCGAGTCTCATTCGAGTCAGTTGATTCTGCTTTTCTACGTAGGCGTAGAGGGTGACGCCCCCAATAAAAACACAAAACAGAACTCGTATCAAGCCTCTGTTCATTTTTTCTCTACTACCCTCAGTTTCGCACTGCGACTTCGTGGATTGAGCTCGATCTCTTCATCAGTCGCCGTAATGGGTTTCTTATTCAGCAATGTCACAGTTGAAGGCTTTTCTAAAAAAAGTCCTGACAAACCAGAGGTATCTTGTTTATTGCTGGCCTCGTGACGAAAAAAGTTTTTGACAATCCGGTCCTCAAGGCTATGAAATGTAATCACACCTAACACCCCTCTTGGATTTAAACAATTTATGGCCTGAGGCAAAACCTGTTGCAGAACCTCTAGCTCACTATTGACGCAGATACGGAGAGCCTGAAACACTTTTGTGACGGGATGAATCCCCACTTTTCTCGATTTCAAAACAGGACTCAACACCTCGACGAGATCCTTTGTCGTCACAATTTTTCTCTGACTTCTCTCTTGAACGAGCTTCCTTGCCGCCCTTCTCCATTGCCACTCTTCCCCGTAATCGCGAAAAATCCGCCCAAGCTCTTCTTCCGACCACGTATTCACGATGATTTCAGCGCTTAACTCATTCTCACGATTCATCCGCATATCAAGAGGGCCGGTTTGTTGAAAACTGAATCCTCGCTCTCCCACATCCAGCTGCATAGAGGAAACCCCTAAATCCAGAAGAATTCCATCCACCTTCTCAATTCCTAATTCTTCGAGAACCTGATTGATTTCAGAGAAATTCCGATGGACAAAGGTCACCTTATCGCTCCACTTGATAATTTTTTCTTTAGCGATCTCCAAAGCATTAGTATCTTGATCAATCCCAATGAAACGTTCAATTTCGGGATGATTTTCTAAGACGCAAAGAGCGTGGCCTCCCGCCCCAAGAGTTCCATCAACATATATTTTCAATGAATCTTCGGGAAGAAAGCTAAGCCACTCATTGGCAAGAACAGGAATGTGAGATTCTTTCATGTCCAGTTTTTTTGGCGTCCCAACTTCATCAGCGTCCGAAAATGAGAAGCAACAGCCCCCCAAAAAGTTGGGATTTCTTTATAAGGAAAATTATATTTTTCTGCTGTTTCTTTTACTATATCACTAATCCAAAAGTAATGCACGTGACAAATCTCGGGAAACAGGTGGTGCTCAATTTGGAAATTGAGGCCTCCGACCCAAAAAGTGACCCAACGGCTCTTTGTGCAGAAATTTGACGTCGTCAACATTTCATGCAGCGCCCAATCATAGGGGAGTTCCCCCTCCTTATTGGGGACGATAAATTCAACTCCCTCCACTAAATGCGCCAACTGAAAGACGATTGCCGAGGTAATTCCTGCCATCATATGAAGGAATATGTATCCCAAAAGGGGTACCCACCACGGCACTGAAAGAATGATCATCGGGATCAACACAAAAAAACAAAGATTGGCGGCTTTAAAAGAAAAAAAGCGAAACGCATCCATAAAGGGGATCGTCCCTTTACGGTAGTCTCGGACAAACCAGACGATATCAGAATTAAAAGCCCAGTTGATTGTCGATATGCAATACAGAGGAAGGACGTACCAGTTTTGCCAATAATGAAATTTTCGGAGCTCATCAGTCGGTTGGAAACGGAGGATACTCCCTTTGTCAATATCAAAATCCAATCCTGGGATATTGGTATAGATATGGTGATGGGTGTTATGGGAAACTCGCCATATAAACGAACTGGTACTGTTAAAATCAAAGAAATAACCCAAATACCGATTCAATTTTGGCGATTTAAAATAGGATCCATGCAACGAATCATGCGCTATATTTAAACCATTCAAAGTCGACACAAACCCCATAAAGACGTAGAAGCAAAGCACTCCAGCGATACCAAAATAGTTCGAATAAATCGCGATCACCGTCCCAATATAGAGGGTGAGGACCATCAAGGTCTTCAGTTTCATTTCCCAATTCGCATTGGTCGAAATTCCGCGATGCTTAAATTCAGCCATCACCCGTTCTCTGGCTTCAGCGAGGAAGTCATCTCCCACCCTTCTGGCGAATTTGACATTTCTTGTATAATACGGGGAAACAAATGTTGGTTCATCCTTGACAACAGGCATAATCATCCTTTTCGGCCTATATTGAGCGAGATTCGAATAAAAAGTCAAAGTGTGATATAATTAAGTTTTAACGGGGGTAAACATGGCTACCATAGATAAATTAGATCTAGGCGTATATATCCAGTATGCCAGGCGAACTCAGTACGTAGAGGAGTTTAGTCGTCAGATCCATCTTGAGGAAAGCTCAACCATTCCACCTCAAACCTCTGTAACCGACCTGTCCCCTAAGCTTTTGGAGCTAGACCTTCTACTTGGTGTCGCTCGATCATACGCTCCATGGGCCTATTTCTTTCCACCCAAACTCTTTACATTTGCACGAAAATCTCCCTTTACCAAATCGAAGATTTCGCCTTCAATCGCTTCTGAAGAGGAGGAAGATGAAGAAATTCTCGATGCGATCCAAACGCATTCTCCTAAGGAAAATGAGGAGAAAGAGGTTCTCAAAAAATGTCTCAAACAATTGCGTACAATAAATGAATGGCTGGGATATATAATAGGACGAGTTGGACAGCTCTTACAGGGATAATCCAAGACGCATGGGAAATATCAATTGGCTTGAAAAATTAGGGTGGAACGAGGATCAGATCGAAGAGCTGCGTTTTACAGGCTACGCCTATATTCGCCAGGGCAAATACGATATCGCCCTGGATTTTTTTAAAGCCTTAACGGTTCTGAATCCGAACGACATTTACGATGCCCAAACTCTGGGCGCCATCTATGTTCAATTAGACCAATCTGAAGATGCCATCAAAGCTCTTGAAAATGCGTTAAAACTTGAAGGGGATCATACTCCGACTTTGATCAACTTATGCAAAGCGCTTTTCGTGGCAAAAAAAATGGACGAAGGGTTGAAGCTTGCGGAGATCTTAAAGAAGGATAAAAATCCGATGATCTCGAGTCAGGCGAAGGCTCTTTTGCTGGCGTTTTCTCCTCCGAAGAAAAAAGACGCAGATTAACTCAGAAAGTGCAAAACTGTCTTAGTATTTTTTTTTAACGCAAAGGGGCAAAGACGCAAAGACGTCATTCTTTGCGTCTTTGTGTCTTTGCTTCTTTGCGTTAAAATTTGGCCTTATTGAATGAAGAGGTAAAATTGATGCGCCGCTTGTTGGATTTAACAAGCGGCTATTGTAGACGATTATGATCTGGTTCTTTGAGTTTTTCTGGTTTTTTGAGTGTTGCTGCTGCTTTGATTCATACGAGCTGAATTTCGATCAACTTTTAAGTCATTTTGAACTCTTTTAACCCCGGTAATTCTTCTTAAGTCTCGGCTAATTTCTGCTTTTGTTGTTTCTGAATCTGTAGTCCCGAGAATTGTAACAACCCCTCCATTAACACTAAAGTCAAACAGAGTATTTCTGTAGCCTGGATGTCTTTGCAGATGATACTGAACATTATTCTTGATCTGTCGATCTTTATACTGTGATTCATAGCTGGGTTGAAAATATCTTTGATGTGAATCTGAAGAATTTTCATAAGATCCCCTTGCGCCATACAATCCGAAATTGCAAACAAGCGCGAGGGCTAAAAAAACATGAAATTTTTTCATAAGATTCTCCTCAATTATAGTTGAGTTTAGGGCTCTGCATGCCATAAACGGCATACTGCCTGTTACCTCACTGATACCATGATCTCCAGAAAAAATAATTAATTATATATTATATTTTATGTTATTGATAATTAATAACTTATTATAATTATCCGGCTCTCTTTTATAAGATGCAAAGAGTGATCGATTTATGTAAACCTTTCATTGTAAGGGACATACTCAGAATTAAGATTAGCCTTATGGCTTAAGAAATGTCTTCAATAAACCACAGACGCGGACAACATCTTTGTCATCCATATTACAGTGAAGCGGCAAGGTCAGCGCCTTGGCATAAAATTCTTCCATTCCCGGAAAATATTGCCCTAATTTGGCGCCATCCATAAAGGGATGTTGATAAAGAGGGATATAATGAACCTGAGTGCCAATACCCTCTTCATGCAATTTCTGCATCAGCTCTTGACGTGTGATATTCAGATTTTCAAAATCAATTTTCACCACAAAAATATGATAGCTAGTCTTTTCATCACATTCTTCGGGGAACATTTCGAGTGATGGAACATCTTGGAGCTCTTTACGATACTTTTTGACGAGCTTCTTTCGGATTTTGATAAAATCTTTGACGCGCTTGAGCTGGCTCAAACCAAGAGCGGCCTGAATATCAGTAAAATTATAATTCCCCGTAATGTCTGTCACTTGATACATCCAAGCATCTTCAGATCGTATAATGCCATTGTTCCGATAAAGAAGAAGCCGTTTGTAAAGAGACTCATCATTTGTCAGGACACATCCGCCTTCACCTGTAGTCACATGTTTGGCCGGATGAAAGCTGAACACCGTCATGTCACTCCACTCGCAACATCCAACCGGTTTTCCTTTGGAGTATATAGAACCGAGAGCGTGGGCAGCATCTTCGATAATGACCGTGTCCATACGACAAATCATTTTATTCAACCGCTCCATATCAACAGGAATCCCTGCATAATGGACAGGCATGATGACCTCTTTTCCCCGACTAGAAGGCTGATTGATATTGAGTGCCAATTTTTCCAAGTCGATATTGCCTGTCTTGGGATCGATATCGATAAATGTCGGAGTCGCCCCACGCTTGATGACTCCAGTGATGGTTCCAACAAACGAATTGGGAGTCGTGATCACCCTGTCATAAGGCTGGATTTCAGCCGCGTAGCTGGCAGCGTCAAGAGCAGTGGTGCCGCTATTAAAGGCGACGGCATAGTTTGCCCCGGAAAATTCCGCGATGGCTTTCTCGAACTCTTGGACCAAGGGACCGCGAGTGATTGAGTCACTTTTAAGAGCCTTACCGACAGCCTTGATGTCATCGGCATTGATGGACTGATTGGCGTAATGAAGAAACTTTTTGGACATGTCTGTGAGTATAGCCGATTTCTGAATTTTGGAAAACAGGATGAATAGGATATTTAAGATAGACAGGATGGTAAAAATATCCTGTCCATCCTAAGAGGCTGTTTACAAATTTGGAATCAGCTTAATTTGAGTTCTTTTCCCCCTTGGAGGCCACGGAATCGCAAGGGCAATATTGGGTTAATATTGCCCTTGCGATTCCGTGGCCTCCAAGGGAGAAAATAATCTCAAATAAAGCCATTCGAAATTTGCAAACAGCCTCTGACTATCCTATTCATACTGTTTTCCAGAATCTTTCATGTGGATCCAAAAAAACACTTTGAATATAATCAGCTTACATGGAACCACAAGCATTACTAGATCATTACATCAATGCAGTTCAAGAATTACTAGGAAATTCTGAGGATTCCCATGCTATCGGACAGCTGATAGACGCCTATCATGCAAAATACGCAGACAACCCCGATTATCAGCAGTTGTTGGAGGGAGAGAGATCTTTTTGGGAAAAAGACTATGAGACGGCTCTCAAAAAATATCTTGAAGCCAAAAACGTTCCTGCATTTCAGTTTTTCTGTTTCCGCGCATCAGCTTTTATCTCGAAAAAACTGGGTCAACACGACCAAGCGATGTGCTACGCTCAAAAAGCCCTAACATTTTACCCAAAAGATCCCTCGACGATTTACATTTTTAATCAGCTATCGGATGCTCCCTCAAATGATGCAACTGATGAACTTCATCATATATTCAAAGACCACGAGCCCACAAATACTCTCTTTCAAGAAGAGAAGCCTTGCGACCCCATTCCTGTGTTGGGAGCTCCCACAAACCAGGAAAAACAGCCCTCATTGATCTCGCAAAAGCTCCAAGAATTTCAAAAATCCCACGAAAGTGCGATTAAGCATTACCGAGAACACCTTGAATTAAGGACTTCTCCCAAAGAGAACTTTCTCACCATCCTGAATGGTTGGGGGAAAATGGAAGGGAGCTCCTTTTCCGATCCCATCACAACTAATTGCCTGAAAGAAACTCGTACTGGTATCTTCATTCGTTGGAAAAACCGAGGGATTGTCATCAATCCAGGCCGACACTTTCTGGATGCTTTTCATCAGGCTGGGTATGTGATCGAGGACATCGACTTTATCATCGTCACTCAGTGTTGCCCTGAAAGTTACCATGATGTCATGGCAATCCATCAATTAAACGAACAATTAAATGAGATATCCCCCAATCGTCATACGATTCACTACTATCTCAATCAAAAAGTGCACCAGGAAATTTCACCCTTCTTACAACCTCAATACAAACAAGAAAGGTTTAAACTCCATTCCCTAGAAATTTTCTTGGACTCTCCAGATAGAGAGACTGCTCCCCTTGATGAAGAGATCTCACTTCATTACTTCTCTACCTGTTCTTCAACTAAAGAGGACAGTAAGAAATGTACCTTGGGTATTGTGCTTGATTTTCCAGGGCATAAAATCGGATATGTCTCTGGATGTGCCTGGTCTCCAATGCTCCCAATACACCTCAAAGACTGCCAGATTCTATGTGTCGGAATCGGCACGACCAATAACGAGGATTATGAAAGGAGCAAGTATCTCTCTGACTGTTTAGGATACAATGGTGTCTATTCATTACTTGAACAGTTGAGTCCTCAAGTCTTATTATGCACCGAATTTTCGGGACATTTGGGTGATTTGAGGCTTGAATTTGTTCAGCAGATTCGGGAGGACAAAAACAACATCAATGTTTTCCCTGCGGATCATGGATTCTATTTAGATCTCAAACAAAATTGCATTCGGAGTTCTGTCGATAACGAGTTATTGGATCCACAACAAGTGAAGGTAGCGCGTGTTCAAGGACCTTATTCAAAACTCCAATACCTTTCCGAAGAAAGTGTCCTTTAAACCTAAGTGTCTTATACAAAATATCCCAATCAATTCTTGGGCATACTAAGCTGTCTATACTCCTAAAAATGGGAACACGAAGTGAATTTCATTTTTTTTTCACAAGCTTGATTTGAGTATCAGAGACTTAGTTTTCAACGCAAAAAAACTGATCGATTTTTTGTTGCAACGTAAGCAATCAAATGATAGATTCTTGATTGAACGGCCTGAGAGTAGGCTGTGGAAACATTGTTCATAACTCACCAATGATTTTTACTTCAAGGTTTTTTTGAAGAAAAACAAAAAAAAGTTGTGAATTAGCAAGACTCGATTTTGTACAAAGTCGAGACAAAAGACATATAACTTTAATACGAGGCTCAAAAACAGATCATCCAAGACAGCTTAATAGAGTTCTAAACTGCTCTACGAACAACTGCACACCAACAGATGACGTTGGGGTGTCTTTTTGTCTCACAGACCTGTCAAGATTGCTGAATCAGCGAATAGCCTCATTAGATTCAAGGACCGAAACTATGCTAGTATGTGAAACTCAAGAATGTTGGACACAATTTCTCGAATACGTCAAAGACCGCTGCTCTGCCACTGCATTTGGAAATTGGTTGGCACCGATTATGGTAAAGGAAGGGGCTGAAGACGAGATAACCTTAGAAGTGCCCAATATTTTCGTTCAGGAATATCTCCTTTCAAATTACCACAAAGAATTATGCATGTTTCTTCCGGTGCATGAAGATGGATCTCCAGCGGTCAATTTCGAAATCAAGGCACCTAAAAAAGAACCGATCCCTATGCCAGCGAATCTTCCGAAGACAGTACCTCCCCCTTCTCCACCGACGAATTTTTACGAAGTGAAGCTAAACCACCGTTACAAGTTTTCGAGTTTCATTGAAGGAGCTTCCAATCAATTTATTAAGTCTGCGGCAATTGGAGTCGCCGACCGACCTGGTAAATCTTATAATCCGCTATTTATTCATGGGGGTGTGGGACTAGGGAAAACACACATTCTCCACAGCATCGGGCATCATATTGCTGACAACCAGAAAAATATGCGTATTCAGATGATCACGACTGAAGGGTTCATCAATGATTTAGTGGACAATCTTCGTCGCAAGACAGTGGATAAGATGAAGCGATTTTATCGCTCTGAAATTGATGTCTTGTTGATCGATGATATCCAATTTTTGCAAAATCGATTGAATTTCGAAGAAGAGTTTTGCATCCTTCTCGATCACTACGCAAACAATGGAAAGCAGGTTGTGTTGACCTGTGACAAACCTCCGTCTCAACTTAAGCTGTCGGAACGGATGAAGGCGCGTATGGAGTGGGGTCTTGTGGCTCATATGGGAGTCCCTGATCTTGAGACCCGTGTGGCGATCATGAAGCACAAAGCTGAACAAAAAGGGTTGGATCTCCCGAATGAGATTGCCTTCTTCATCGCCGAGCATTTGTATAATAATGTTAGGCAATTAGAAGGGGCTGTCAACCGCTTGAATGCCCACTGCCGGCTATTGAATACACAAATTACACGAGATCTTGTTGTCAATACTATGGGTGAAATGTTCCAGCAGTCGCCGAAGAATTTGATCACTGTGGAACAGGTTTTGAAAAGCGTCGCGACTATTTTCCAAGTCCGAGTCAGTGATTTAAAGAGTGCGACGAGAACTAAAAGTGTCGCCATTGCCCGTCAAGTGGCCATGTATTTGGCTAAAATGTTGGTGAATGATTCGCTGATGTCATTAGGAGTCTATTTCAATAAAACGCACTCAACCATCTTGCATGCTTGTAAGACAATCGAGCAGAAGATCAAAGAGGATGAGATGCTGAAGCGCCAAATTGATCTTGTGAAACGTAATCTTGAGTGTTAGCCGCGGCGAAGCTAAGGTCCTAAAACCTTAGTGAGCCATTATCTCCGAAAGATGGTCTAATTCTTGGGATGTTAAATGAAGAATGGGCGGATACTTGGGCTTTAAGCAGGTGGTTTTCCCAACCCCTCGCTTTC